>CAZDAF010000016.1:0-23372 GCA_964503115.1 uncultured bacterium | reverse complement strand
CTCATCAATATCCTTCCGAAAAAACATTACCATGCCATTAACCGGGAATCAGGGGAAAATTTTAACGGGTTGAGCTTCTTGCAAAAACAAGGCAACCGAGCATGCTTCATCTGAGACAAGGCTTGCCTGCGGCAGGCAGGGATTTAAATCCCTTGTCTGTCGTAACTTTAGATATACCGGTGTTAAGCAAACCATTATTTTTGCAAAAGGCTCGGGTTAATAATCTCATCGGACAATCCACCTTCTTGTCATATACCTGCCGGATGCGCTACCTTGAAGTCGCTTATGCGGTTCCTTTTTTTAGTGCAGCGTTACGCTCCGGCGGTGGGCGGTTCCGAGTGGTACATCCGGCGGCTCGGTGAAAACCTTGCGAGTATGGGGCACGAGGTGAAAGTGCTCGCCACTTCCGCCATCGAGGTGGACGCGCTGTGGAGGCGGGATGCGTTGAGGACCCAAGCGGGTGCCGAGACAATAAACGGCGTCAAGGTGGTGCGCTTGAAACCGCGGTACCTGCCGTTTCATGGAAAGACCATGACGCTACTTGCTTTTCTGCCCCTGCCCGAAGCCCGGTACCGCTATTCGATGCCTGGGCCGCTTTTGCCTCCATTCGATGAGATCAGCCGTACGGCGGGAGATTTCGACCTGGTGCATGCCTCCGCTTTGCCCTTCTCGTCGATTATCAGGGCGGCTTCCAGGCTGGCCGCATCGCGAGGCGTTCCATTTGTCGTGACGCCGTTTATGCACCTGGGCATAAAGAATCGCATCGGCTACGGCTACAGAAAGAGTTATCAAATCGAGTTGTTGTCCGAAGCGGACGTTATCATCGCCGCAACTCCGACCGAGCGGAACGCCCTCATCGAGTTGGGCATCAATGCCGACAAGGTAAAATTTACAGGGTTGGGCATCGATACCTCGTCATTGCCACCCGGCGATGGAGAAGCTTTCAGGAAGCGGCACAATATCGAAGGCCATATAGTTTTTAACGTATCCGCCAGAACGTTCGATAAGGGCGCGCAGCATACAGTCGATGCGATGCGCCTGCTTTGGAAGCGCGGTGTGAGCGCCCGACTTGTGATGGCCGGCCCGGCGCGGCGCGATTTTCGTAAATATATGGACTCCTTGCCCGCCGACGATAAGCGCCGCATAATCGATCTTGGTGTGGTAGACTCTCGGACCAAGGCCGACCTGTTCGCTGCCGGAGATGTGTTCTGTATGCCCAGCCGTGCGGAAAGCTTCGGGTTGGTGTATCTCGAAGCGTGGCATTACGGTGCGGCGGTGGTGGCGGCGCGTTCCGGCGCAATCGAGGATATAATCAGACATGAAAACGACGGTCTGCTGGCTCCTTTCGGAGATTGCGAAGCCATTGCAAACGCCGTCGGGAAGTTGCTGGATGACGAAAAAGCGGCGGCAGCCATGGTAGAAGCAGGTCGCAAGCGGCTTGAAGGCGAGTTCAACTGCTCTCGCAGTTTCGATAAATACTACGAAATCGTCCGGGAACTTTCGGGCCGCCTGAATAACAACGGGGGCAGGTCAGATGTCGCCTGATGCGGCGCACATACGGGTGTTGCCGGAAAGCCTGGCCAATAAAATCGCCGCCGGGGAAGTGGTCGAGCGGCCGGCGAGTGTGGTGAAGGAACTGGTCGAAAACTCGATCGACGCCGGCGCCGGGGTTGTGCGTGTCGAAATCGAGGTGGGCGGTAGAAAACTTATCAGAGTCACCGACGACGGCAGTGGAATGACTTCGGATGATGCCTTGCTGGCCATTGAGCGGCACGCTACGAGCAAAATATCCACCGAAGAAGACCTGTTTGAAGTGCACACTTTGGGGTTCCGGGGAGAAGCGCTCCCGAGCATCGCGGCGGTCAGCAGGTTCGAACTCCTGTCGCGACCTCCCGACCGCGACGAAGGCGTTCGGGTGAGAATGGAAGGCCCGAAGGTGATGGACGTCGAGCCCGCCGGGTGCGCTCCCGGAACAGTGGTGACCGTCCGGGATTTGTTTTTCAACGTACCCGCGCGAAAGAAATTCTTGCGCAGCAAAACCACCGAACTGTCGAATATATCCGATGTGGTTTCGAGGATTTCCGTCGCGCATCCCGACGTTCATTTCCAGTTGAGCCACGGCGGCAGGGAAGTTATCGAGGCGCCGCCGGCCGGAGACTTGAGCGGGCGGCTGGCCGATGCGTTCGGGGCAAGCGTTTTGGGCTCGATGGTCGAAGTGAAAGCCCGGGGGTCGGCCGGGATAAAATTGCACGGCATGGTGAGCCTGCCGGAGTTCTCCCGCTCAAACGCTTCCCATATGTATTTCTACGTCAATCGCCGCCCGGTAAGGGATCGGATGATAAGTCACGCGCTTATCGAAGCCTACCGGAACATATTGCCCAAAGGCCGTTATCCGGTGGTCGTTCTTTTCATCGAGATTGATCCGGGGGAAGTGGACGTGAACGTGCACCCTACCAAGTCCGAGGTGAAGTTCCAAAATGCGGGAGCGATCCATGAAGCCGTGAGGTCTGCGGTGCTGGACGCGTTCAGTCGCAAGAAATTCCAATCCGCGCCGCAAACGCCGTTGTCATCGGCAGACCGGGAAGAACGGATAATGACGGCGCTGTCGAGATCGGTCGAATTTCACTCGGAAAAAGATTCCCGCGAACGGGAAAGGGATAGACCTGCGTCCGAGCCGGAACCTCTCCGTAAAACATCGCCGATCAAGCCGGTAACAAGCCCAAGGCCGTGGGGGTATTTTTCCGAATTGAAGGTTCTTGGCCAGTTGCGCGCTACTTTTACCGTTTGTCAGTCCCCCGAGGGGTTGCTCCTCATAGATCAACATGCCGCACACGAAAGAATCGCCTTCGAGCGTCTCCGGAAAGAGTACGGCCATAACCGGGTGCAAAAACAGGCGCTGCTTTTCCCGGAAACCATCGAATTGAGTCTCAAGGAATCCTCGGAAATGGAGCGTCATGTCGAGACGTTCAATAAACTGGGGTTCGATATCGAGCCGTTCGGCGAACGTAGTTGGCGCGTAATTTCCCAACCCGCGGTACTGACCTCGTCGGACGTAAGAGCGCTGGTCATGGATACGCTCGAGACTCTCTCATCGAGCGGCGGCGCCGATCCATTGAAAGATCACCTGGATAATATATTTGCACGGATGGCCTGCCATGCGGTAGTGCGGGCCAATCGAAATCTCACAGACGAAGAGATGAACGCGCTGCTCGTTTCTTTGGACAATGCGGATTATCCTCTAACCTGTCCGCACGGCAGGCCGATTTGTGTTCATATAACTTTCGATGAACTCGAAAAGCTGTTCGGTAGAAAGTAATCGGGCGCAATTCGGTTTAAGTTGACATTGACATTTTTGAATGCGGCTTGAAATCATTTCGTCCATGTGGTATTTAAAAACTATCTTCTTTTACTCCAAAACGGAGGTGTATCATGGCAAATTTTGAAAAGCTCCTGGATTTAAGGCCGGAGCACGTGAAGGGTAAGTTGAGTAGCGCAAGCAAGGTATGCTTGCTGAGTTCACGCGACATAATTAAAGTATTGCGGCAAGATCCCGTGATCATCATGGCTTGCAACGCCAGGATGAAGAACATTATACCGGGCTTGCTGCGCGCGGCAGCCGAGTTGGACGCCGTGCTGGGCTTCGAGTTGGCAAAGAGCGAAAGCGATTTGAGCGGCGGCTACACCGGGATAACCCCGAAAGGACATTTCGAGGCCATCATTGAATACGCGGAAAAGCTTGATTATCGCCAACCGTTTTTTATCCATGCGGACCATACTACGGTGAAAGACGCCTCGACCGAAGCGATCGAGAGCGCCCGCGAGCTCAACAAAGCTCAACTCGAGGCCGGTTACACTTCGTTTTCAATCGATGCCTCGTTCAACGAACTCGAAAACAACATCCGCATAAGCGTGGATTTGGCCAAGGAGTTCGAGGGCTACAACGTCGGGCTGGAAGTCGAAGTCGGCGAGATCAAGCTGATAAAGGACGGCGGCGCGCTGACCACGGTTGAGGAAGCCACGGAATTCATAGACGGTGTGATGGCCGCCGGGCTAAAGCCCAATTTCCTCGCAACAAACAACGGCTCCAAACACGGCAACTACAAACCCGGTGAAGAGCCGCATATCGACCTCGAGCGTACGGGCAAGATATGGGAAGCCATCCGCGACAAAGGAGTGGACATAGCGCAACACGGCATCACCGGCACGCCCCTGAATATGGTGGGACAGTTCGCGGACTACGGCATAAGGAAGGGTAATGTCGCTACACAGTGGCAGAACATCGTTCATGAACACCTGCCGGCTGATTTGAGCAAGGCGATCAAAGACTGGTGCGAAAAGGAAGACAAGAATATTAAAATGGCCACCAAACCTTTCAAGAAGGATATCGAGTCCATACCGGAGGAGAATAAAAAGGCGATTGAAGACCACGTTTACCGTGTAGCGAAAGAGTTTATCGAAGCATTCCGTGCGGTGGGTACCGCCACCAAGGTTGCCGAAAGGCTCGGTAACTGAGGTGAGAGTCGTCGGTGGCGCAGCAGGAGGCAAAAAACTAAAAACTCCTCACGGACGATACACGCGCCCTACTTCAGACATGGTGAGAGAAGCGATGTTCGACATACTTCCCCACCAACTGGATAAGGAGAGGGTGCTTGATCTTTTTGCGGGGTCGGGAGCTGTGGGCATCGAAGCGCTCAGCAGGGGCGCCGCTACCGCGGTATTCGTCGAGTCGAACCCGACCGCATCCAAAATCATAAAGGAAAATTTGAAAGCCTGCGATTTCACCGATATTGCGAAAGTTACCGGGGGCAAATTGCCGGGAGCGCTCGCCGGTATCGTCCGCAAAGATGGGCCTTTCGATCTGGTTTTCGTGGATCCGCCCTATGAGAAAAACCTTGCGAAAAAGACCCTGGCCGCACTGGTACGATCTGAAGGAATAACGCCGGGAGGGTTGGTCGTCGTTGAGCACTCGCCGAGGGATGAGATGCCGGACGAGGTGTCGGAGTTAATAATGGTCACCGAAAAAACGTACGGATCAACAGCGCTATCAATTTACGAAAGGAAAACTTTAGAAGATGCCCAAGAAAACAACGACGGGTAAAAAAAAGCTCCAGAGCAAGGTGGCGATTTATCCCGGGAGTTTCGATCCATTGACCAACGGCCATATAGACATAATCCGTCGCGGGCTCAATGCTTTCAACAAGATAATAGTGGCCGTGGCTCATAACACCGCGAAAAAAACGCTCTTCACTTCCCGCGAGAGGGTAGCGATGATAAAGGAATCCTTTCGTGATGAACCGAATGTGGAAGCAGTCACTTTCGAGGGTCTGCTGGTGAATTACTGTCGTGTTCAAGGGATAAAGGCCATACTGCGGGGGTTGCGCACTGTCAGCGATTTCGAGTTCGAGTTTCAGGTCGCGCAAGCCAACAAGAAGCTGGAACCGTCCATCGAGACTTTCTTCATGATGACCGACAGCTCTTACAGCCATATCAGCTCGACAATTCTCAAGGAGATCATATTGCTCGGCGGTTCGGGCAAGGGCATGATCCCGGCCGACATCGAGAGAAAAATGAGAAAAAAGATGGGGGTGACACCATGAGGAACTTCATCAGTAATCGCGCCGGGAAAATAAAACCTTCTCCTACCTTGGCGGTCAGCGCTCGCGCTAAGGCAATGAAGGCGAAAGGTATTGATGTAGTTGGTTTCGGCGCGGGCGAGCCGGACTTCGACACGCCCGGTCATATAAAACGCGCCGCAATAAAGGCTCTTGAAGACGGTTTCACAAAATACACTCCCGCTCCCGGTATTAACGAACTCCGGGACGCCGTTTGCGCCAAGTTTAAGCGGGATCAGAGGCTGAATTACGACCGCGCTCAGGTTATGGTGAGCGTCGGCGGAAAACATTGTCTCTACAACATATTCCAGGCCGTTCTCAATGGCGGCGATGAGGTTATTATTCCCGCTCCGTACTGGGTAAGTTACCCCGACATGGCAAAGCTGGCCGGCGCGAAACCCGTGATTGTACATACTACCGAGAAACATAATTTCCTCGCCCGAGCTGTCGACATCAAGAAAGCCGTCACTCCGAAAACAAAGCTGATTGTTATTAACAGTCCTTCGAATCCCACCGGCGCGGCGTATCCGGCGGCCGAGTTGAAAAAAATCGCCGCCTTGGCAAAAAAACATGACCTGCTCATTGTCTCGGACGAGATATATGAAAAGATCATCTACGACGGGTTCAAGTTTTTCAGTATCGCCCAGGTGTCGAAGGACGCATACTCGCGAACAGTCATAGTCAACGGCGTCAGCAAAACTTATTCGATGACCGGTTGGCGTATCGGCTATTGCGCCGGGTCTGCCGATATAATCGCCGCTTGCGCCAAGATTCAGAGCCAGTGCACATCCAACCCCACGAGCTTCGCGCAGGTGGGAGCCGTCAAAGCGCTCACGGGTTCGCAAAGAGATGTCGAGAAGATGCGCAAGGCTTTCGATAAAAGACGCCGCTATATCGTCAAACGACTCGACGCCATGCCCGGTGTGATGTGCTACAAGCCGCAGGGAGCCTTCTATGTTTTTCCGAACTTCAATAGTTATATCGGTAAGTCCTGCATGAAAAACGGCAAGCGCGTCCGCATAAAAAACGACCTCGATCTGGCCGAATATCTCTTGATCGAAGCGCTTGTGGCGGCAGTGCCGGGAAGCGCTTTCGGAGCGCCCGGCTATCTGCGGCTAAGCTACGCCACCAGCCTCGAACTTATAAAGAAAGGCCTTGGCCGTATCGAGAAAGCGCTCACCGAACTTACCTGACTGTCGAAACGCTATATTCCGCGCACGGACAAATCCTAAAGACAAGGGGCTTAAGCCCCTTGCCAACCTACATCTACTTTTCTACTTGATTTTAGATAAGGCGCATAATACTCTCTTCGTTAGTAATTACTAGCAAACAATTGTTAGAGGAGAATGAAATGAGACGAATCGTAAGACGCAGGTTATTGGCCATTGCGGCGGTTGTCGTTGTCATAGCAACGTCGCTGGCGTTGGGAGAAGGTGACGAAGGGTACGGGGCTCCCAGCAACTTTACAGGCGGGTACAGTCATTTTGAGGTGACGATGCCCGAAGGCGCGCTCCTTGCCGCTTCGAGCGCCGTGGGTTCGCCGGCTTACCATCGTCACAGAGTCAGGTCGGGGTCGGTTACTACCTATATGCTGCGGGTGCTCAACACCGGTAAAAAAACCGCCAAGGTCCATTTGTCGGTTGAGAATGTCACCGATGAATGGAGCGCTAATTTGAAAAAGAGTGTTGTTGATCTTCATCCGGGCGCTAAAGAATACGTGATGATCGAGCTACGACCCGGCTCGAACTTGCCGGCAGGAAACGTCGGAGCGGTCAAGGTCCGTGCAAAGGTATCTTCGGGTAAATCCGAGGAAATAACGCTCGAGGCAGAAACCACCGACAAACATAAAATCTACTTCATATCCCTCGACTCCCTCGGACAGCAGTATCTAAAGCTTAACGCCAAGGGCACCGGGTGGGGCAAGGAAGGCGACTGGCTTATGCCGAACCTGCGCGCCTTGTTGAAGGAAAGCACTTTTTATCCGAACCATCTGGTGCATCTCATCAGCGCCACCGATATGAATCATGCGGTGTACTTAAGCGGCGTATACCCCGGGCGACTGGGTATATACAGCGTCCAGGTGTTCTTGAAGGGTTTTGACGGCAAGGGCAGACCGCTTCTGACAAGCACTCCGCTGGACTTGATGTATTGGGGCCCCGACGGCAAACCTGTTACTAATATCTTCAATGTGGTGAAAGACCCTGCGTACGGCGGCGACTCGAACGCCTTTACCGCATATTCTTCGGGAAAGGGCTGGGTACCCGAACATTACCGCAACCCGGTAATGGGTCTGGATCGTATCGCCACCACGGAAGATTACCCCGATTACGTCACTCCCTCGAACCACATTCACTCCCAAAAGGACCTCGTGCGAGCCGTACTGAGGATGAAATTCAGCAAGCTACCGCCCAATCTGGTGGACTGGGAAGACGTATACACCATAAACCAGACCATTGAGGTCGTTAAAAACGAGGATCCCGACGTTTTCTACATATTGTTCGGCGCGCCGGATTCGGCAGGCCACATCTACGGCGTCGCTTATGACTTCGACGAGTGGGACGGTAAAGACACTCCCGAAGATCTCACCGACGACATATCGAGGATAAACGAAAACGCAAATCGGGATGCGATACTCAAAACGATAAGAAACGCCGATACACAGGTGGGCAGGTTCATCGAGTTCCTCAAGAAAAGAGGCACTTTCGAGGATTCGATCATTATCGTCGAGTCGGACCACAACATGGAAACCAACTCTTTCGAAACACCGCATTTGCAAAAAATTCTCAAGAAAACAGGTTATTCGGAGAAGAAGGATTATTATATGCTTACCTTAAGCCAGATAGGCCTTGTTTTCTTGCGTAAAAATGATCCCAAAATCGTCCCGGCACTCGAAAAGGCTCTCGAAAACTACAGGATGAAAAACCCTGTAACCGGCAGGGAAGAATGCCCTATGATCGTTTTGACAAGGGATGAAATGCGTACCGGAATCGATAACGCGACAGGCATGCAGGCTACCGTTCCCGGTGGGTTGTATAGCGAATATTATATCGAGCATCCCGGGCCCAAGGAAATCAAGTATCCGGATATGTTCTTGCTGTCAAAAAAATACTACCAATTGCCTGTTATCGGAGTCGGTCTGGCGAACATCGGGATGGCGTTTTTACCGGTAGACCTTCCTCCGATGGCCTTTTTTATAGGCGGACACGGCGGTCCGTCGACACAACCTTCGCTGTTGATGATTCGCGGCCCGGGCATACCCAGGGGAATCGCTCCCACAAATCGCACTTATGCATCGGACGTAGCGCCGACATTGTATCGCCTCGAAGGATATAAAATACCCGAATGCGTACAGGGAAAGGGACTGCCGAAAATAGACCCCACAATGCAATGATTCGATTGGATGTCAGCCAAATACGCCGGGGCCGGAAATCGGGTTCCGGCGTTTCATTTCGTTTAAGCTTTTGAATCGCACGATTGACACGAGAGGAATAATCTTGCTAAAATGGTTCAAGTGAGAATCACTAAGAAAATAAAGCAGGAGGTTTAAGATGAAAATCACTGTGAAAGAAAGGTTATTAGCCTGTTTAATAGTGCTGATTATTGCCGTTGCGACGTTAGCTATGGGTGGTGGAGACGACGACCCTTCGTCGGGAGCGGAAAATTTCGGGGGAGGCTATTCGCATCTGGAAAAAACCATGCCCGAGGGGGCTCTTATCGCCGCATCGAGCGCCGTCGGCGCGAAGGCTCATCATCGCCACATGGTGAGACCCGGGCTTACCACAACTTACGCGCTTCGGTTAATAAACACCGAAAAAAACAGCATAACAATAAACTTGAAGCTCGGTAGTGTGCCTGTTGGATGGAATGCAAAACCGGCGGAAACGAGTGTTAAACTCAATTCCGGCAAGATGCGTTACGTAATGTTTGAACTGAGGCCTTCATCAGACTTGCCGACGGGAAGCGTCGCTTCAGTTACCGTTACCGCCACAACTTCTTCCGGCAAGTCCGGCAAGATAACGCTTGAAGCGGAAACCACCGACAAACATAAAATATATATGGTCTCCATCGACTCTCTGGGTACCGAATATCTCAAGTTGAACGCGAAAGGCAATGGATGGGGCAAGCAGGGCGATTGGCTGATGCCCAATCTACATTCATTTATTAAAAAGAGCACCTACTACCCGAATCATAAGGTTCACCTGGTCAGCGCTACCGATATGAATCATGCCGTTTACCTCAGCGGCGCATACCCGGGCCGGTTGGGGATGTATTCCGTCAACGTGTTCTTTTTCGGATTTGATGCGAAAGGGAAACCGATAATAAAAGGCACGCCGGCGGACTTGATGTATTGGGGCCCGGACGGCAAGCCCGTCACTAATATGTTCAACGTCGTTAAGGATCCGAAATACGGCGGCAACGCATCCGCGTTTACAGCGTATTCTTCGGGAAAGGGTTGGGTACCCGAGCATTACCGCAACCCCGTGATGGGCCTTGACCGAATTGCCACATCGTTCGATTACCCCGATTATGTGGCACCTCCTCCTCACCCGCCGACAAAAGGAGAACTGGTGGGCCCATTCGTCACGATACATTTCAAAAAGTTAGGCGACCCGGATCTTTTCGTTTGGGAAGATATTTATACCATAGACCAGACAATCGAGGTGATAAATAACGAAGACCCGGACGTTTTTTACATTCTGCTCGGTGGAGTCGATATGGCGGGGCATGCGTACGGCGCGGGGTACAATTTCGACGAATGGGATGACAGAGGTACGCCCGACGATCTTTCCGACGATAAATCGAAAATAAACGACAATGCCAACCGCTTGGGGATAATAAAAACCGTCAAGGGCGCGGATGAACAATTAGGTAGATTTATCGAGTATCTGAAAAAGCGCGGCACTTATGAAAAATCGTATATCATCGTGCAGTCCGACCACAACATGGAAACCAACTTTTTCGACGGCCCGAATGTAAACAAAATACTTAAAAAAACGGGATACTCTCCCAAGAAAGATTATTACATGTTTACCGCCAGCCAGGTTGGCGCGTTGTTTTTACGCCGGAAAGATCCCGGTATTATACCGGCGCTCGAGAAAGCTCTGGAAGAATATCGCATAAAAAACCCGCTTACCGGAGCGCTTGAGTGCCCGATGTTGGTTATGACGAGAAAGGAAATGCGCACAGGCATAGACGAAGCCACGGGCAGACAAGTGACATTGCCCATGGAACTTTATAGCCGGTACTATATAGAGCATCCCAAACCCGATGGACTAAAATGGCCGGACATGCTCATATTGGCGAAACGATACTACCAATTTCCCGTTACCGGCATTGGGTTGGCTAACGTTGGAGCGGGTTTATTGCCTTTCCAGGTACCTCCGTTCAACATTTTTGTCGGCGGCCACGGCGGGATGAGCACTCAACCTTCGTTATTGGCGCTTAGAGGGCCTTTTGCGCCCGAGGGTGTCACATCCGGTGAGCAAACCTGGCCGGCTGACGTCGCGCCGACATTGTATCGCCTCGAAGGATATAAAATACCCGAATGCGTACAGGGAAAGGGACTGCCGAAAATAGACCCCACAATGCGATGATTCGATTGGATGTTAACTAAATACGCCGGGGCCGGGGATCAGGGGCTTACGACAAGGCGATACTTTTTTTCTCGAAGCAGCTTGTTGTGGCGGTGGTCGGATATTTGCGATTAAGCTACGCCACCGGCCTCGAGTTGATAAAAAAAGGCCTCGGCCGCATCGAGAAAGCGTTCGTAGAACTTACATGACCGTAAAAATCGAGTAATGCGCCTTGATTGAAATAAGCCCAGATTTTGCGTTTGACATTCGAACAAAGATCGGCTGCTTTCGTTATTCGGCTTTAATATCGGATACTTACAATGCACTTTTTCAACTGCAATGCAGTTAAAAACAACACTATTCAGTGCGACGGACAAGGGATTTAAATCCCTTGTCTGACTCGATATTTACCTTGTTTCTATCTCCAACTGCAAAATCTGGGATAAGAAAGGATGAAGATGCGCCACTTTACAATATGTCCGGCTCGGAACGTCTCATACAGCGGAAAGAATCTCATCCGGGCTTTGAAAAAAAGGAGTGTCTTCACTACAATAAAGGTATATATTCGGGAAGGGATTTATAGTCACACGATGGGAATGCTTTCATGAGTTGGAAAGACATATACGAAAAAAAACTGATTACACCCGATCTGGCCATTCAAAAGCTTAAACCGGGCATGAGCATATTTTTGGGTACGGCTTGCGGAGAACCGCAGACTTTGGCCAAGGCGATGGTAGAGAACCAGCAGCATATAGAGGATACGGAAATTTTCCATCTCCTGTCGCTGGGCGTCGCGCCATACACCGAGCCCAAGTTCAGCGGAAGATTTCGGCATAATTCCTTTTTCATCGGTCCGCCGGTCAGGGATGCGGTGCAGGAGGGAAGAGCGGATTACACCCCCGTCGCGCTATCCGATATACCGAGACTCATAACGTCGGGTCGCATAAAAATAGATGCCGCGCTGATTTGCATTTCTCCTCCCGACGAGCATGGCTTCGTGTCGCTCGGCGTTAGCGTGGACATCGTTAAAACCGCCGTTCAGCACGCGCAAGTAGTGATAGCCGAGGTCAATGAGAGCATGCCCCGCACTCTGGGAAACAACATTTTTCACGTCGATCAAATAGACTGGTTTTGCAAAGGTGACGTACCGATACTCGAATACGATTTTCCGGAACCGGAAAATGTTCAGATGAAGGTAGCGCAAAACGTGGCCCAACTCGTTGAAGACGGCGCGACTATAGAAACGGGCATCGGCGTTATTCCGTCCGCAGTGTTGCAATTCCTTGCCGACCGTCGTGACTTGGGAGTACACACCGAGGTGATGAATGACGGTATCGTGGACCTCGTGGAAGCCGGAGTTATCACCAATAACAAGAAAACGTTGCACCAGGGAAAAATCATCACCAGCTTCTGCATGGGCACGAGGAAGTTGTACGATTTCGTGAACAACAATCCCGGCGTTGAGTTTCATCCTACCGAACATGTAAACGACCCTTACATAATCGCCAAGAACGACAAAATGGCAGCGATAAATGTGGCGCTTGAGGTGGACATCACCGGCCAGGTGGCCGCAGATAGTATAGGTCCTCGGTTCTACAGCGGCATCGGCGGGCAGGTGGATTTTATCCGCGGCGCCGGAAAATCCAGATGGGGAAGGCCTATTATATGCCTTCCGAGTACCACCAGAACCGGCGAAAAAAGCCGCATCGTGCCAACTCTGAGCGAGGGCGCAGGTGTCGTCACCACCCGTGGGGACGTTCATTACGTTGTTACCGAGTATGGTGTGGCGTACCTGTACGGCAAATCCATAAGGGAACGAGTGATTAGCCTGATTCAAATCGCGCATCCGAAGTTTCGCGACGAACTTCTCGAATACGCAAAAAAACTCAAGTACGTAGAGCAGAATCAACCGATGCCCCCGACCCAAGGAAAGCCTTATCCTTCCGAATTCGAAACGTGGCGCGAGTTGAAAGATGGCTTAAGGGTGTTCCTGAGGCCGCTAAAACCCGCCGATGAAGAAGCGCTGAAGGGATTTTTTTACTCGATCAAAGATCAGAGTATTTATTACCGCTATTTCACCCCAGCGGTACGCCTCATAAAAGAAAGGAAAGAACCGCTCAGAGAGCTTGATTACGATTTTCACATGGCTATCGGCGCTTTTGTCGGCGAGCCGGGAAAAGAAGAAATTATAGGCGTCGGGAATTATATCATGGATCCCGGCGCTGCCACGGCGGACGTGGCGTTACTTGTAAGAGACAACCATCATAGAAAAGGGCTGGGCACCATTCTGTTCAGAACCCTGGCCGACATAGCCATATCGCGCGGCGTGAGAGGATTCACCGCAGACGTGCTCGCACAAAACCGCCCTACAATGAAAATACTTCAAGATTCCGGGTTCTTATTGAAAACACGATTGGCGGACGGCGTATATAACGTGTGGTTACAGTTCGAGAAAGAAATGGAGAAAAAACCGGGCGAGGAGAAACCGAAACGTGGAGGATGACGCTTTCGAGGCTCGTCTCCCGGCCCCGAATAAAAGAGAAACGGCGCCGTAAACGCAAGGGACGGCCCCGCTAATGCGGGGGCGCCCTTTCCTGCCAAGAGCAATTCATAAATTGCCCCTACTTGGCCACGTGTATCGTACATGCTAAATTATGTTGTTCGGATAAAGGATACGACTGTGGAAAGTGCGGTTTGGCTGAAAGAAAAGGCTTCTTCCCTCGTGGAATCAGGGGCTTACGGTGAGGCGATACCTTACCTCGAAAAACTTCTGCGCCTGCCCGGCGCAAAACCTTACGATACGTATTTCGCCCACTTTACCCTTGGTGAAATTCACTACGACGCCAGAAGCTGGAGCTACGCGCAAAGGCATTTTCAAAAGGCTCTCGATATCGGTGGCGAAGACCCGCTGGTGTTGCTTTTACTGGGCCAGGTGTATTCCGCGCAGGGTAAACATAACAAGGGAAGGAGTTTGTTGGAAAAAGCCTGGAAACTGAAACCACACGATACCACAATCGAGTTGAGCCTCGGGACGTGCATGTGCCTGCAAGGAGAGTTCGAGGAGGCCGAGGAGGTATTTCGACGCGCCATCCGGAGGGATGAATCCGCGCACGAAATTCATGTCGGGCTTGCGCAAAGTTTAATGGGGCAACGTCGATGGGATGAAGCAAAGGCCGTGCTCGAGGAGGCTCGAGAGCGCTTTCCAATGGTATTGGCTATCAGGCACGCCTTGAAGGATCTCGAAAAAATCGACCAGCTCGAAGAGTTCTACGATTGGGTAATGAGTGATGCGATTGGCAATTACCTCGAGTCGGAGAACGAATACGATAACATTCCCGCAAAACTGGCACAAACCGCGTTGGCCGAATTGCATCTTCCGGCGGAAGCCATCGAGGGCGCTCAAAAAATGTGGGATGATTATCTTCGAGTGGGGTACAGCATGCCTCGCGTCCCGGAAGTTTGGGCCGCCGGGGTCGTATACACGATTGCAAAGCTTTATAACAACTCGGATATATCGCAAGCGGAACTTGCACGCAGGTTCGAGGTCAGTCCTGCAAGCGTATCGAGGGTTTTCAGGGCATTGTCCGACGAGTTGAAGATTAAAGAGCACGATCCGCGCTATACCGATTTCCGCCGATAACAAATGCGCCCGGAGCTATGGGGCGTTGGAGCTGAAAAACCGATGACAATTAAAAAACCGTCACTGGGTTCAATGAAGAAGTTACTTGCGCGCATGTCCCGCGCCCGGGTCGTCGTGGCGGGCGACCTGATACTTGATTCGTATGTGTGGGGCAAGGTCCGGCGTATAAGTCCCGAAGCTCCCGTACCGGTGGTCGAGGTCGAAAAGATGGACTACCGCCTTGGGGGCGCCGCTAATGTCGCAGCGGGTGTCGCTGCGCTGGGAGCGGCAGTAACATTGGTGGGAATAGTCGGCCCGGGTATTCACGGCAGGGGAATGATGTCGCTGATCGAGGAAAAAGGCATACCTTCCGACGGAGTGTTTATTGATAAAAGTCGCCCCACCACTTTGAAGACTCGTGTTATCGCCCACGGCCAGCAGGTTGTGCGGTATGACCGGGAGATTTGCGATGCGCCGTCGCGCAGCGTTGAGAACCGCATGGCCGGATTTCTTGCCGATGCAATTTCGAAAAAATCGGTCGTGATACTATCCGACTATGATAAAGGCGTTTTTCGTGGCCCTTTTGCTCGTAAAGTGCTCAAGATTGCCGCTGAAGCGGGCGCTAAGGTTGCCGTCGATCCGAAAGTGGGCAACGTCAAGCGTTTCGCAGGCGCTTTTGTCATTACTCCCAATCACCGCGAGGCATCGCAAGTAGCGGGCTTTCCGATAGATACGGAAAAAGACGTCAAGCGAGCCGGAAATATACTCGTTAAAAAGCTTCGCTGCTCGAATGTGTTGATTACAAAGGGCAAGGCCGGGATGAGTTTGTGCCGTGACGGCAAGCCGCCGGTGCACGTCCCGACTGTTGCCCGGCATGTTTTCGATGTTACGGGCGCTGGAGATACCGCCATCGCCGTGCTATCTACAGCTATTGCCGCCGGCGGTTCCATCGAGCAAGCCATGTGGCTCGCGAACGCGGCGGCGGGAGTTACCGTCGGGAAGGTCGGTACTGCGACCGTAAGCATCGCTGAAATAGAACAGCAGCTTCGGGAGGAGTACACGCTCCTATGAGCTCCGAGCTCACCTGGGAGGAAATCGCCGCATTTATCGCCCGCCAGGGGCCATTCATTTCCGCCTCGACCGAGGTGACCGATTTGCACACGCATTTCCGATTCGGGCCGGGCGTGCAAATCGATAAATTCACACATGCGATAAGCATGGCTTTTCCGTTAAGCGCCGCCGTGATCGATGAGATAGAGGATCACCCTACCCTACTATACAAACACCATTATCGACAGGTGAACATGCTGCTGGATCGCACCGCCACGCATGTGGCAGCGTTCGTTCAATCCAAAGGCGGGAGCGCTTTGCCGGTGCCTGCGAGTGTGTATATTGATTGGAAAACTCAAGCGGCACACCTGAGTCATAAAATGATAGCGGTGCGCGCCGGTATCGGATGGATTGGCCGGCATCTCCTGCTCGTTACGCCCGAATGGGGCGCTCGGGTGAGGCTGGTCACAGTGCTGACGGATGTTCCCATCGAGTCGCCGCCCAGGCCTCGAGGAGAATGCGGCGATTGCAAAAGATGCTTAAACGTTTGCCCCGTAAGCGCAATAAACGAAGGCCCGGAGGATTTCGACCTGCTCGCCTGCAACAATCAAAACAGATATTTCGAGAGACACGGGATGAGCGTGCGAATTTGCGGCATTTGCGTTAAAGCATGCCGGCCCGGTTCGGGAAAAATTATCGAATAACACGGGGTTAAACCTACTATTTTATCCTTCATCTTCCCTTCTGTTGACGCCGTTTCAGCTTAAATGTACAATTAAGAAGGTAGGAGGTGTTTCGCCATGACCAAAATCTCTACGGTAAAAGCGAGAGATCAGTTTTCCGACCTGATCAATCGGGCCGCTTACGGAAAGGAGCGGATAATTTTAACCCGAAGAGGTAAAGCGCTTGCAGTAGTAGTTCCTATGGAAGACTTGGAGCTTATCGAGGAAATTGAGGATCGTATAGATATCGAGGCTGCCGAGGCCGCCGAAGCGAAAGCCGCTGCAAAAGGCGAAGAACACATTCCCTGGGAAAAAGCCAAGAAAGAACTGGGATTGAAGTGATCTAAACCAGTGCGTTACTAAAATAGTTCTTAGTTGTCGGTACGAAGTGAAAAATAAAGCATAAAAAAACTTCGCACTTCGCACAGGATGATTGTTGGGAGCCGATTTGAGTAATCCAAAACCTCCAAAACCCGCAAGGCCGATTGCCAATTTCTTCTATACCGATTCGGGCTTGCTTGAAGAAGCCCTTGTCGCCCTTGACAAGCGTCTTGGCGACAGGTGCTTCACTTCCGAGCCGGTTTCGTTCGATATCACCGATTATTACGTCCGGGAAATGGGCGCCGGGATTATGCGCATTTTTGCCGCATGGAAAAAGCTGGTCGATCCGTTCGAGTTGGTTGATATAAAGCTCCTGACGTGGGAGATAGAAGAGAAACTCAAGGCCGGCGGGAAAGGAAGGCCGGTGAATATAGACCCGGGCATTATCGCTGAAGGCCACATGATTTTAGCCACCGGCAAGTCCTCCGGCCACAGGCCGTATGTGGGAAGAGGGGTTTCTTTCGACCTGACGTTGGTTTACCATGAGGGTAGTTACAGGCCGCAGGTGTGGACGTATCTCGATTATGCGGGGGATGATATTATATCGATGATGAACGGCCTTCGGGCCGATTACCTCAAAGATCTGCGAAATATGGAAAACGCCATCGAGCCCGATCCATCTACCGGAGGAAACAAATGAGGTTCGCAAAGTTAATACTGACGCTTTTTATTTCGGTGCTTTTTCTGTCGGCTTGCTCGGATTATTCGGTAAAGATTTCCACAGATCCCGATTCCGTGCCTCCGGGAGGGAAAGGCGCCGTCATCGTAAAACTAAAAGCGGGGCGCAAGTGGCATATAAATCCCGAATCGCCGGTTAATGTAAAATTCGCCGCGCCCAAAGGTATAAAAATGGAAAAAGAAAGCCTCTCCAATAAAGACCGCGAGCCGAGCAATACTTTCAAGTCGGGATTTAGCGTCAATTCAGACGCGGAAAGTGGCGAGAAGTCGATTAAGGCAGAGATATTTTTTATGGTTTGCTCGGGGGATTTGTGCAAGTTGATAAAAGAAGATCACGAAATTTCATTGCGGATAAAATGATATGACTGCTCGCGCTTTGTGGGGAAAGCGATTTATAGCCGCCGTATGCGCCTTGGTTTTGGCGGGCGTTTTTCTTTCGGCCTGCAAAAACAATCGCGCTTCGCCCGATGCCTTGCGCATGAACCTCGGCACCGAACCCCCGTCGCTCGACTGGTCGCTCGCGACGGACAGCACCAGTATCCTCGTGCTTAACAACCTTATGGAAGGCTTGACGAGGTATGACGAGTCGCTCGTCGCCGTGCCGGCCCTTGCCGAGAGCTGGGGGGTGAGCGATGACGGTATCGTCTACACATTCCGGCTCAGAAAAGACGTAATCTGGACGGACGGCGTTCCACTTATCGCACAACACTTCGCGGACGGTTGGCGTCGATTGCTCGATCCGGCCACGGCGGCCGAATACGCTTATTTCCTTTATGATGTTGCCGGGGCCCGGGAATATAACTCGGGGAAAACAAGCGATTTTTCGACTGTCGGAGTCCGCGCCGTAGACGATCATACGCTCGAGATAAGGTTGAAAAAACCGGTGGTTTACTTCCCGGCCGTCCTTACGTTTGTGGCGACTTTTCCCATCCGGTCGGATGTGGTTGGAAAGTGGCCCGATACCTGGACCGAGCCGGGCCGTATGGTCACACTCGGGCCTTATAAACTCGAAAGTTGGAGACACGAATACAGGCTGACCCTGGCGCGCAATGAGAAGTATTACGGCAGGGTCCCGCAAATAGACAGGATCGAAATGTTTATGGTCGGCGAGCAGAACACGGCGCTGGACCTTTACGAAACCGGGGTTTTGGACATTGTCTCCGTCCCGCCCCATGCGGTTCCTCACTACGGCAGTCACTCCGATTATCTCGAGGGACCATTTTTTGCGATATTTTATCTCGGCTTCAACGTCACCAGGCCGCCGTTCGACGATCCGCTGGTGCGGCGCGCTTTTTCGCATGCCGTGGATCGCGAGAAGGTGGCAAAAGTGCTCCAGGGCGGCCGGATACCTTGGAGCGGCTGGATACCTCCGGGCATGGAAGCGGGCGATGCGGAAGTCGGGTATCGTTTCGATCCCGAAAGGGCGCGTAAATTGCTCGGGCAGGCCGGGTATGGAGCGCAGAAAAAGTTGCCCGAGGTAAGGCTCGGTTTCAACACCAACCTCCCAAACAAAATGGTCGTCACCAACATCCAGGCCCAATGGAGGTCGAACCTCGGTATAGAAGTCCGGCTGGACAACATGGAATGGAAGGTTTATCTGCAAAAGCTGCGGGACGATACGCCGCAAGTGTTTCGGCTCGGCTGGGTTTCCGATTACCCCGATCCGGACAATTTTATGAAGGTATTCACCTCGACCAGCGGCAACAATCACACGAAATGGAAAAACCCGGCTTATGACCGGTTGGTCGAGGCCGCCGCTTACGAGCGCGACCCCGCTGCCAGGCGAAGGATGTATAACGAGGCGCAACGCATATTGCTCGAAGAGGATTGCGTTATCGCACCGCTTTTCGCATCGAAATTGCATCGGCTTGTATCGCCGCGCGTGAAGGGTTTCAAGCTGAACCCGATGGATGTCCTGTATCTCGATCGGTTAAGCTTTGGTTCCAGTGGGGGCGCTGGCCGATGAAGCAAAGTGTATGGGCTTTTCTGACGCGACGCCTTTTGTGGGCGATCCCCGTACTCTGGGCGGTCGCAACGCTGACTTTTGTGGTCATGAGGTTGGTGCCGGGCGGGCCTTTTGACCGCGAGAAGGCGTTCCCGCCCGCCGTCAAGGCGAATATCGAGGCGCGATACGGGTTGGACTTACCCTGGTGGAAACAATATCTGCGATACATGGGCATGATAGTCGAAGGCGACCTGGGCCCGAGCCTGAAATACCGCTCGAGGCGCGTGAACGACATCATCGCCGATACATTCCCGGTGAGCGCGCGCCTTGGAGCGTGGGCGTTTCTCTTTACCCTGCTGGTCGGCATTTGCGCCGGCACTTGGGCTGGAATACGTCCCGGCGGGGCGGCGGACAAGGGAGGGATGTTTCTGGCGACACTTGGCATAAGCACTCCTTCGTTCGTTCTCGCCACGGTGCTTATTCTTGTTTTTGCGGTGCATCTGGGTTGGTTCCCGGCGGCGCTATGGGAAGGCTCGTCCAGCGTGGTGCTGCCCGCCGTGGCTCTGGGGTTCGGTCCGGCGGCGTATATAGCGCGGCTGGTGAGATCGAGCGTCATAGAAGCTTCAAGCGCGCCGCACGTGGCTGCCGCAAAATCACGGGGACTGCCACGGTACGGATTGGTCACCAAGTACATCCTGGCCGGAGCGCTGCCGCCGGTGGTGACCGTGCTGGGGCCGCTGCTGGCCGCGCTGGTTACCGGAAGCTTTGTGATCGAGTACATTTTCGCCATTCCGGGTATGGGGAAATACTTTATCACCGCCGTCAGCGACCGGGATTATCCGATGATAATGGGCGTAACGTTGGTCTACTCGGCGTTGATAGTTTTCGCCAACGTGGCTGTCGATCTGGCGTACAGTGCGCTTGACCCGCGCGTGGAGGTGCAATGATGGCTCTGCGAACCGGCGGGCTGTGGGCGCGGGCGTGGAGGGCATTGCGGCGCGATCCGATGGCGCTGGCGGGCGGCGCGTTCATATCGACGATGATCATAGTGGCGTTATTCGGACCGTGGTTCGCACCGTATTCGTATGGGGATCAGGATATATCGAGTTTGCTGGCGGCGCCTTCGGCGACTCACATACTCGGGACCGACGCGCTGGGGCAGGATATATTCAGCCGCCTGCTTTGGGGCACTCGAGTCAGTATGACGGTGGCGGTGGTGACGAGCCTGGTGGCGCTGATTTTCGGTACGGCTTACGGGGCCTTTTCGGGGTATATGGGAGGTCGGGCGGACACCGGGATGATGCGTGTTGTGGACGTTATATACGGTTTCCCGGATTTGCTGCTGATAATATTGCTGACGGTGGTGATAGGCCGAGGTATGGCGGCGGTGGTCGTGGCGCTATCGCTGGTTAGCTGGGTCAGCGTGGCGCGGCTGGTGCGAGGCGAAGTGCTCCGGTTGAAGGAGCTGGATTTCGTGCGCGCCGCAAGGTCGCTCGGGGCGGGGCACGCGGCAATTATAATACGGCATATACTGCCCAATACGCTCGGGCCGCTGCTGGTGACGTTAACGTTCCGCATACCTTCGGTCATACTTGCGGAAAGCACATTGAGCTTCATAGGGCTTGGCATCGAGCCGCCCAAACCGAGCTGGGGAAACCTGGCGAACGACGGCTGGGTGCTGATCCGCTTCTCGCCCCACGTGATTATATTCCCGACACTCGCGATAACATTGACCATGCTCGCATTCAACTACCTCGGCGACGGCCTGCGCGACGCCCTCGACCCAAAACAGGTACCGAAAGCATAAATACGTATGGGCCGCCCGTCTCTTCCCTGAACCTGTGGCGTACGCCAAATGGGCTTAATTAAGTCACTTGACAAGGTAGCTTCATGGAGGTTACCTTAAACATGTCCCCGGGAGAAAAGACACAATTTCCCCCACAAAGTGGGACACGACCTTAATGATCCTGATATTCTAGAAAAAAAAGTTAAGGTAAATGGGGGAAAAATAACCCTAAGTTATGGCGATGTCCGAGTTGAAATTCCTGCTCCTTCGCAAGATACATTGAACGGACTGTGGGACAAAATAAAAGAGGCAATTCCCTACGCCGTTGGAGCAGTAGTTCTTGCTGCCGGTGTTATCATAGAAAAGATCGTAGGAAAGGAGGTAAAGAAATAAAATCTCTCGATGACATTGGAAAGGAGCGTATTAACCTCCTTGAAGAGGTAAAAAAGCTGATCAGCTTCATCAAATCACAGGTTGATCCAGAAATTGACGACTTGGCTCATGGAATCCAGATATTAGAGACTTTGAGGCAAAATGCTTACGAAGACATGAACCAAATTTTACACGCAACCATGATTCTCGATGCTGCTACAGATATCGAGAAAGGGTTCTCGCATGGTCAACGTATCACTTGGAAATGGAATCCTCGTCAAACCGGCTCTATTGACGAGCCCGATCTTCAAGGTACGACCAATGGAAAGGTGATAGTTTCTGCAGAGATAACTACTTCGAAGAGACCGATAGGAACGATTGACAAGAGGATGGCAATAACTTTGGAAAAGCTATCCAAATTTGACGGGAAACGGTTCTACTATGTGCGAACGCAGGAAATGGCAACGCGTGCCAGGACAAAAATTCGTGAACATGGGTATCAAGTTGAAGTTAGGATTCTTGGGAATCGCCCTATCTGATGACATATTGGCTTTCGAGGATGCCCAATATTTAGTATTGTGTCCCCGAAATTTTCTCAGGTTAAATGGGAGTTCTGTTACTATTTTTTCCTCTTCTTTCCTAAATCCTCCATAACCTTCCTGGCAGCAGTTGGAAGACTTCCTTTTCCTTCAAAAACCTCTATTGCTCTCTTGACTCCCCTCTCAACTCCCCTCTTAAATCCCCTCTTACGAGTATCTTTCCGATCCTTTTTGTTGTTTACTGACATGATATACTCCTTCGTAATTTTTACAAAATCTTATTTTTTATTTTTTTTGCTGCCATACCACCACCAAATGCTCCACCCAATGCCCCACTAACAAACCCAACAAGAAAGCCAACGGCTGCTCCCGGAGGCCCTCCAATCACCATTCCGATGCCTGTACCCACGCCTCCACCAGTCACACCTCCTGCCACGCCACCACTGCCCATTCCAAAAGTTATGATACTTCCCCCCCCAATTTCCCTAAGCATCATGCTTGGTGTATTAGATTGAGACTTAGATATCTTTTTTTTCATGAGGGCCTCCTCCGTTAAGTGTTCCTTGATTAGAATTGACCAAGAAAGTTACAAATAATTACTGATTTCTTTCCTGAAGAACTTCGAGCTTGGTTTCAATTCTTGAGAGACGTTTTTCCATTTCAAGTCTAAATTCATGGATTTCATGTATAAGAGTAGACATCTTCTTATCGACATCAGAAAGATGATTATCAAGAGTCTTATTCACACCATCAATACGGTTGTCAACATGCTTGATTATTGTTACAATAAGAATACCAAAGGTGGCAAATGCCGCTAGCGCTCCACCTATGGCTGGTAACCAGGTTGTAATTGCTTGTGTTGTTTCCGGGCTCATTGGCCTTTCCTTTATTAGTTAGTGCCTGTTGCGAAACTGCCATTTTACCTTACTGAGGTAGTTTTTGGAGTGCGGCGGCTTGACGCCGCTTTTATCCGGGGCGGCTTGATGTCCAGTAATAGCGGCTGTGTCAAGTCACAGCCTTTGAAAGCGGCGTCAAGCCGCCCCACTCCAAATTCAGGCGCCAATGCCCAATTATCGCGTTTCGCTACAGGAACTA
>CAZDAF010000015.1:21105-24008 GCA_964503115.1 uncultured bacterium | reverse complement strand
ATTGTCTATAATCGTTAGTTGAAACGTTTCGGGAAAACAGTCATTCAAGGAAACTGATATTGTCCGAGCAGACCAAGAATGAAGATCACAGACCATGGGGTTTTTACCGGGTTTTGGCCGACGAGCCCGACCACAAGGTCAAACGTATCGTCGTTTACCCCGGCAAACGCTTAAGTCTCCAATTTCACCGGCGGCGTTGCGAGCATTGGCACGTCATTTCAGGAAATGCTATTACGACCCTTGATGACAAAGAAATATCGCTCGAACCGGGCGAAAGCATAGACATCCCGACGGGCGGTATTCATCGCATTTACAACCCCGGCGACGAAAACCTGGTTTTTATAGAAATACAGCGCGGCGAATATTTCGGAGAAGACGATATCCAGCGTATCGAGGACGATTTCGGCCGAGCGGATTAAAGCAGGTCACTCGCCAACTCCGCCAGTGGCGATCTTTCGCCTTTGACGAGCGTTACATGCCCGGCAATTTCCTGGCCCTTGAATCGTTCCACGACTATTGTCAGGCCGCTGGTGGTGGATTCGAGGAAGGGGCTGTCGATCTGATAGGGGTCTCCGGTGAGAACCACCTTGGTACCCTGCCCCGCGCGAGTGATGATGGTCTTTACTTCGTGATGGGTAAGGTTTTGCGCCTCGTCGATAATCAGAAATTGTTGCGGCAGACTTCTGCCTCTTATATAAGTCAGTGCCTCGACCTCGAGTATGCCCAAATCCTCCAATCTGCGGATTCCTTCGTTCAGGGGTCTTTTGGTTTTTTTTCGAGATTGCCGTTTCGGTCCGTATTCATCCAACTCGGATCCCTTGGCGGCCAATATCAACTCCAAATTATCGTAAATAGGCTGCATCCACGGTTTGATCTTTTCACCCACTTCACCCGGCAGGTATCCCAGATCCTTGCCCATAGGCATAATGGGTCTGGCGACCATCAGCTTTGCATAAGCGCGTTCGTCCGCAATTTTTTTCAGCCCCGCCGCGATTGCCAGTAATGTCTTTCCAGTTCCGGCTTTTCCTGCGAGAGTGACAACTGTGACGGAGTCGTCCAACAGAAGGTCTATAGTGAAACTTTGCTCCTTGTTTCGGGAAGTTATACCCCATATTTCCTCGTTTTCACCCTTCAATGGAAGTATCTTGCCTTCTTTATTGTGGTATCTTCCCAAAGCGATGCGGTTCGGGTCTTTATTATCGATCAAGGTAACGCATTGATTGGGTAACAATTCAAATCCGTCCGCAGCCAATTGTCCCTTTTCGAGAAACTCGCGCACCGATTCGCCGGAAACCTCGATATCAACGTTACCGGAATACATCTCTTCGATGGATACGGAATCTTCCTCTTCGTAATTAACCGCTTTGAGGCCCACGGCATCTGCGCGAATGCGAAGGTTGATATCCCTGGTGACGAAAACGACCGGGAGGTCTTCCATTTTTTTCAACTTAAGCGCCGCCGCGAGTATCAAACTGTCGGCGGTTTTTCCCAAAGTTGGAAAAGGAAGCGGCGGCTCCTTGCCCAGATCGGTCAGCACCTTTAATTTCCCGCCGCTATCGAGCGGAACGCCTTTCGAGAGGTTCCCTTCGTCACGGTACCTGTCGATAAGCCGAGCCACTTCGCGGGCGTTACGGCCGATGGTGTTGAGGTCTCGCTTGAATTTATCCAACTCCTCGATCACCGTTATCGGAATAACGACGTTATTGTCCCCGAACTTCAAGATTGCGTGTGGATCGTTCAACAATACGTTTGTGTCAAAAACGAAGTTTTTTTTCATAGCTTGTACACTCTTTTCAAACAGGTGTTATTGCCCGCCGGGCCGCATCTGTGGTATCCTGTCCGCACTCCCGGCGTTAATCGCTGAATTTAACCTAAATCGAGGTGCCTGTAAACCAATGCAATCGTCGATTTCGTGCCATCTTTTCCTTTATCACGACCTGCTTGCGGACGGCGTAGTCGAAACGATAGCCGAATATGGCTTTTCAACGATCGAGTTGTGGGCGATGCAACCTCATTTTCCATACCGCGACGATAAGCGGATCGAGGAGATAGCGGATTTTATGGAAAAACGCGGAGTCACGGCCTCATCGGCGCATCTGCCGCTTTACGAGAAGGTTCACGCTCCCGGTAAGCCGTCAACACTTCTGTCGCCTTCCGATCCGAACGAGGCTCGCAGAAAGCGATGGGTACAGGAAGCTTCATTGGCATCAATCTCAGCACACAAACTGGGCGCAAAGGTGCTTACTTTTCACACCGATTTGGACTTTTCCACCGGATCGGAAGAAAAAGAAAAGGCTTTTCACAGGTCGGTAGTCGAGATGCTGGAGGCCGTGCCGTTTGCAGGTTGCCGGCTCGCAATCGAAAACATTCTCAGTGGCGCGAAATATTTCGAAGGCCTGCTCAGGATAATCGAGCCTTACCACAAAGATAAGGTTGGTTTAACCCTCGATATAGGACACGCTCATATCGGTGGTGACGTCGTCGAGGCTATAAAAATCGCCGCACCGAGACTCGCTTCCATTCATGCGCACGACAACGACGGCACATCGGACGATCACCTGCTACCGGGAAAAGGTACGGTTCCGTGGGATAATGTGATAAAAACGCTGGGAGAGACATCCTTCGATGGACCGCTGGTTTGGGAGATTCGCGATACCACCGCTGGAAACGATCCGGGCTTGATGAAAAAACGAAAAATATTGGAGGAAATCCGCAGATACGATGCAAACTTCTCGGGACCCTGAAACCTACAGGAACATTATAGCAAACGACCTGTTGGAAATTCTCGGGCACGGTCCGGGATCATTCGAGATACAACCGTTGCCGCAGGACGCAAGCATGCGGCGTTATTATCGCATCACCGGCCCGGAGATAGGCTCGAAGGTCGTTTCTGAAAATTCCAT
>CAZDAF010000015.1:0-21095 GCA_964503115.1 uncultured bacterium | reverse complement strand
ATGGTATTGTCCGACCCGAACCCGTCCGCCGTTTCTGAGGAAATCGGCAAAAACGGCAATGAAAAAAGTGTTCCCCGAAACAAACCGCAGGAAGAAGACCTCGATTTCGTTAACGTACTCTTACACTTCGAGGCAATCGGCCTTCCCGTTCCGTGCCTTTACAAGTACAACATACCCCTGGGGTTTATTTATCTTGAAGACCTTGGAAATAACCTTTTGGAGGAAATACAGGCTGATCTGGACGAGCAGTCACGCAAGAACATCTATTTTCAAGCCATCGAGCAAGTCGTGGACCTGCATCAGGAAGCCGGCTTGTTACCCGATAAAAAATTCGTCGGATTCAAGCGGGCCTTCGATGAGGAACTATTGTTCCGGGAACTGATGCACTATGTCGAGTACGGCATCGAGGCGAGAAAAGGCATAAAGGTGGACGGCGCCGATCTCGAAGTTATTATGCGCCACATGAAAGCTATAAGCTCCGAAATCGCCGCCGAGCCGCGCGTTGTCGTGCATAGGGATTACCAAAGCCGGAACCTGATGCTTAAAGAAGGTCTTTTGCGCATTATCGACTTCCAGGACGCCCTCATGGGCGCCAGGCAATACGACCTTGTCAGCCTGTTACGCGATTCTTACGTAGTGCTGTCCCCGGATATTATCAGTGATTGTATCGAGCATTATTGCATGCTTGTCGAACAAAGAACCGGCGACCGAATCGACAGGGAGAGATTTATGAGAATCTTTCACCTCCAAACCCTTCAGCGCAAAATCAAGGATGCCGGCCGCTTCGATTACATTGACATTGTAAAGAAAAATCCCAAGTTCCTTAAATACATTCCCGATACGCTTACTTATGTGCGCGAGGCTTTCGACGCTTTACCCGAGCACCGCCCGATGCAGGATAAGTTGGCGCGATACACGCCGGAGCTCGAACCTTGACGGTAAAGCAAAAGACTGCAATGGTGCTTGCCGCCGGTTTCGGCGAAAGGCTGGGGCCATTGACGGACACCTGCCCGAAGCCGCTCCTGCCGATACGCGGCGTACCTCTGCTACATATATTGTTGCGACTGCTCAAGCGGGAAGGTTTCGGCAAGGTGGTCATCAACCTCCATCACCTCGGCCATATGATAAAGGAATCGGTAGGTGACGGGAGTTCTTTCGGGCTCGAAGTGCATTATTCGGAAGAAGAACGAATTCTCGGCACAGGAGGCGGAATAAAGGCCGCACGGCACCTTCTCGGCGACGATACATTCCTGGTGATAAACGGAGATGTAATGGTCGACGCGCCACTCGGCGAAATATGGGAACATCATATCGAGAAAAACGCCGCCGCCACATTGGTCGTAAAGGACGATCCCACCTCACCCGGCTGGGGGGCAATCAAGGTGGACGAAAAAGGTCGGGTGCGACAAATACTTGGCAAACCGCCTTGTAAAGACCCTTTATTACCGAAGCTTTTTGTAGGAATTCACGTCATCGAACCGGTAATTTTCGACTTTATCCCGCCCGGAGAGAAATCATCGAGCACTCAAGACGTTTATCCTGCCATGTTGGACAGCGGCTTGCCCGTACACTATTTCGAATATACAGGCCCTTTTATCGACATCGGCACGCCGGAGAGATACCGCGCGCTCCAGCGCGCGGGTATCGTCATTATACCTGACCGAAAATAAACACGTGACTAAAATAACCTATTGGCACCTTAGACCCTTTGTGGTAAGATGTACCAGTCGATTTGGGGGATACAACCGGCTGTATTGTTTTATCTTTCTTGGGAACTATTCACTTGCCAACGGGGGTTAATATAGTGGTGAGCACGGGACAAATTGTGGCTAAAGGCATCATGTGGAGTGCCAACAAGTTAAATCGGGTGCCTCAAAATAAACCCGGCGTCATCGTACTTTTCGATAAAGACTCGAAAATCACCAAAATTATAGAGCATGAAAACATCTCGATGTGTTTGCGTGAAGAGTGGTGGAAAAAGAATTTTTGGAACTTCAGTTGGTTCGTGACTTCTCCGCCGGAGTATCGTTTCGAGCTATTGAAAGAACTCGAAACAAAAAAAGACGCTTGCCTGCCCGAACATTCCTAAATCTCAACCGAAAAGAAATCTCTCAGAAAATCCGATATATTCCTATGAACATCTTCCAGGGGAGGGGTTGCATCGATAATTTTTACCGGCCCGGCGGCGGTATCTTTTGCAACTTCGAGATATAAGCGTCTGAGTTGCTCCATCGTGCCTTTTTTTTCGAATATTTCAGGGCTGTTACCGCGTTTTTCGAGTCTGGAAAGCGCCTCATCGACCGACAGGTCGAGAAGAATATTGATATCCGGCACACTAACCCGGTTGTTTATAAAACGTACCCAATCGGAATCGGAATTTATGGACTGATATACGATACTCGACATCAGGTATCGATCGGACACCACCCAACTCCCCTTTTCGAGAGTCGGTCGAATCAAGTTGTCGTAATGCTCGACCCTGTCAGCCGCAAAAAGCAGCGCCAAAGCGTCGGCAGGCGTTTTTATATTCCCCTTCAAAACGTCCCGGATAACCTTGCCGATAGAACCATCGCTCGGCTCGGCGGTTAATATCACCTCGAAGTCGAGTGCCTTCAACTTATCGGTTAACAGTTTCGACTGGGTGGTGGTACCGGAGCCGTCGATACCTTCTAGAGCTATGAATTTTCCTCTTTGTTCCACGGAAACTAGCCTACCTATGAGAGAGAGAATTTGCAAGCCCTTGTGGCAGTGCGTAGTTTTCAGTGCGAAGTTTGCCCTGAGCGAAGTCGAAGGGAAAACCTATTTACGCCTGCGGCGCGAGCGCCAATTAGACTTTATCCAACGATTTCCATGCCGGCAGGCCGCCCATCGGCTCGGCGGACTTAACCGCTCTTACTATTGCCTGCGCGGTCAAATCCGCCGCGATCACGCCCAAACGATTCAAAGGTACCGGCTCCGAGTGCTTGCATGTGGCCAAAGTAAATACAATGTCTCCGTCCACAGTCGAATGGCATGGATTGATCGTTCTTGCCATACCCACCTGAGCCATTTGCGCGGTTTTTTTCGCCTCGGTCTTCGATAATGTGGCATTGGTGACCACAACCACCAGGGTGGTGTTTTCAGGGGAAAATCCCCTGTCGGGAATGGGCCCTGAAATAATCTTTGCCGTATCGACGAATCCGCCGGAGTTGGCGCGGCAGCCCGCTATTATCCTCGTTGTTTCGGGATCGATAATGTCTCCAAAGGCGTTCACAGCGGCCAACGCCCCGACTACGAGCCCGTCCGGTGTGGTTATCGCCGCACTTCCTATGCCGCTTTTCATCGCGCCGGCGGCTCCGAGCATCTTCCCGACCGTTGCGCCGGTTCCAGCGCCCACGCATCCTTCCGAAACAGGCTCTTCGTTTGCCGCTTCGGCAGCCCGCCGCCCCATAGCGGCATCCGGCCGGACGCGATGATCGCCCACTTTCAGATCGAAAAGTATGGCGCTGGGCACTATCGGCACCACCGTCGGCCCCACCGGGAATCCCACACCGCGCTCCTCGAGCCACTCCATAACTCCGCCCGCCGCGCTCAACCCGAACGCGCTGCCTCCGGCCAGGCATACGCCGTGAAGTCGCTCCACCAGGTGTAATGGATCGAGGGGGTTTATCTCTCGAGTGCCGGTGGCGGTACCGCGCATATCCACACCCCCGACTGCGCCGGACTCACATAAAACCACCGTCACTCCGGTCAGCGCATCCAAATCGTGAGCGTGACCTACCTTAATTCCTTCGACTGCGGTTATGGTATTATTTGTTGTCATCCGTCCTACCTTCCGAATTAACGTGGCCAATCATGAAGACCGTTTTTCCCTTAAATTATTACACAACCTGCCGAGAAATTTAACATGGCCTTCGCATCCGGGCAACGATGGAACGTCCAATTCCAGGCAAACGCATACCTTTTAACCTGAAATACTTTTTTAATCGCCTTGAGACAAGTGCGATTATTCGATATAATCGTTACGTACGATGGAAAATAATAATACATCGCCAAAGAGAATTCTCATTGTGGACGATGACGAGTTCTTCATCCAATTTCAGAAAGCTTTCCTGCAAAGGGAACATTTCGAGATTCTGGAAGCCCGCGACGGCCAGGAAGCTCTCGAAACAATGAGGGAACAGCGTCCCGATATAGTATTGCTCGACTTGCACATGCCGGGTATGGACGGTCTCGAAGTCCTGGTTCGAGCCAGGGCGGAAGGCATGATAGACCTCCCTATAGTAATGGTCAGCAAGGAAGAAGACACAACGAAAATAAAAGAGTTAAAGGAAGCGGGAGCAATCGATTTCCTCACCAAGCCTATCGACATCGACATATTCATGGGAAAGGTGAGCACTTACTTGAAGGAAACACATCGCACGGGTCAAAGGTTGCCCGTTTCCATAAAAATCCGATACCAAACTCTGGATGAGTTGCTGCATGGCGAATCAAAGGACTTATCGACGACCGGTATATTTGTCCGTTCAAAGAAAAAAATCGAAATAGGTTCCCTCGTCGAGTTGTTTTTATACCCGGCGGACGACACCGAAGCTGAACCCATTCGTGTTATGGGCGAAGTGGTGCGTAAAGTAAACGGCCCCGAAAAAAACTCCGGGGTCGGAATGAAGTTCATAAGCCTCGATCCCGAAAGTGTTGAACTGATAGCTCGGTTGCTCGAAGAAGAAAGAAAGCACACAAAGGTCGACGTGCTGGTGGTGGATGACGACAAAGTGATTAGGGAAATACTCAAGGACGCTCTCGCGGACGCCGGCTGGCGGGTCGGCGCTTGCAGCAGCGCCATCGAGGCGCTTAAAGAACTGGACAGCTTAAACCCTTCTCTACTGCTTGTCGATATAATGATGCCGGACATGAATGGTATCGAGTTCTGTGAGGCGTTCAGGAAGAACTCAATCTACAAAGACGTGCCATTCATATTCATCTCCGGCAAGGTGGATAAGGAAACCGTAATGCAGGCGCGCGACAGCGGGGCTACCCTCTTCATTGCCAAACCCTTCGACGTCGGCGCCGTGATATCAAAGGTGAATCAACTGCTCGGCGCACCCGGCTCCGATTCCTGAGAAGCGGCTGCCATTGGCGAGTTATAAGCCAGGCTTAAAAAAATCAGCCATATTACCAGCGAAGATATTGAAACCCACAACCCTATCCGAAAGCTTGAAGGTTTATACACCAGTTGGAAATCGCCCCCGCCCTCGAGTGATTGGAAAACATCCGACCAGGCCCCTATTTTCTCTTCTCCCGCCGGAGAAAATGCCCTCCAGCCGGGATATGCGGCATAACCGACGACCGCCCTGCCCTGTCTACATAAAGGCGATTCAACTTTAAACGACTGGCTATTCGCCCGCACGACGCGCACAGCGGTATCATTGCAATCGCCTTCCATTCTCCCCCAACCTGTAGACTCCGTCCGCTCCCAGACTCGATCCAATTCCTCCACTCGCCGCCAACCCTCCGGTTGCATATCCCCCGAAGTCATCCCTACCCAACCGCTCCAATCGCAATTCGAATCGTTCTGGGGGCCGGGGGTGGTGACGAAAATCAAGGTCACGTCTTTTTGAGCGTACCCGGAAAGCGAAACAGTCCGCTCTGTTTCACCTGCGCCGTCCGAATCGACGAACATCGAGAATACCGCCCTTTTTTCCGTACCGTCGTCGGCTATTACAGTAAAAGCGACTCCATCCGTGCACGTTCCAGCTCCGTTGCGCAGAAGGGGCCTGAATTTCAACGAAGCGTTCTCCGGTATTTGAATATTAATCCACGCCTTTACGGGCGCATGAGCCAATAGGGCGGGCCTTCGCAAACCCGCCGCTTCGAAGGTCTCTCGGCCTACCATACCCTGTTGCCGCGTTTTCCACGAGCCTTGCGAGATCATATCCGGCAAGAGGTCTATCACGCCCGGAGGCCCCTCCCCTATCCACCACCGCAAGTTGGCCGAATCCCACCGTCGGTCTGTAAGCGCGACTTGATTCGGCGCGAGCATCGCGTGATCGGCGAAATGCCGGCGCAACGCCGGGTCATCCTTGATACGGTTACCCCTCTTGATGTAATCCGCATATACCCCGGTGTACATCGGGTTGTAGTAGCGAAGATCATCGACACCCAAAATAAGGTTGATGTCGGGGAAGAGAATGTGATCCTGAGCGGAAAACCGCCCCTGCCCTTTGCGAGCGACAAGGTAGGCGGTTTCGGGAGAATCGATCGCCACTTTCACCGCATCATCATACCTTGATCGATTTCCTCCAACAGGCAAGGCGCCGGCGAGAATAACCAGCAGTAAAGCCGCCACGCCTTTTTGTCGCTTTACAGCAATTACGGCGATGAAGATGAGGAAAACCGACCTGAATAACACTCCGGCAAAATTTCCCCAATCGGCGGCCCGATGAAACGGCGCGAAAACGCTGACACTGTCGAAAAAAACGGCGATCAATATAACGGCGGCGAGTGTCGCGGCGGTTATTGCGACGTTCCGGCCGGATTTGCCTTCGAGTAGATCTTCCGCACCCATGCCGGCAAGAACGGTCACACAGAAAGCCAGAGGCGGGATCGCATACTTATAGTTGATGGTAATATCCAGAGGCGGCATCAGTCCAAGCCACGAAAAGGGTGGAATGCCGTAAATCAACCCCAGACAAACGGTTGTAATAACCACGAAAAACCATCGCCGTCCTCCCCCACCACTTCGGAGGGCCGCCGCAGCCAAAGCGACAGGCGCCAATCCGAGGTACGGTACCAGGAATGGAGCCGGCAGCGATACTTCGTTGGTACCGAAAAACCACGGCGCCCATAATGTGAAAAAGTATTTGATATCGAGATGGGCGGCGCCTATACCCGTCGGATGATAAAACCACGCCCGGTTTACATACTCGATGAACGGCAGCGCCTGCGCCGCCGACCCCATGATACCTACAGCTCCGGCGCCGAACAATAGCGGCCACCTCGATAGAGGCGCAGTCCATAAAAAGTGCAGCGCGCCAAGCGCCAACGTGTAATATGTGGCCTCGGGAAAACCGCCGACAACCGCGAGCCACGTAGTAGCTGCCGCAGCCGCAAACCACTTGGCGCCGCCCCGGCGGGCCAACTCGTTGAAAGTGAGCATCACGAGGGGCAGCAACACCTCGACATTGAGATGAGACATGTATATATGCCGCGTGAAGTAGCCGGTCAGCATGAATGAAAGCGCCGACACCAGCGAAGCCGCGACGCCTGCCCCGAGTCTGCGAACGAACAGGTAGGTAAACAATCCCGCCAGGTATAAACGCAATAACAGAATAAAATCCAGCGCAGGCAGATGCATACTGAAAACGAACTTGAGCCACGTGAGAGGATAGAAAACGGCGGTTTGCATATTTGCCAGATGCGGCTCGCCGAGCGCGTTGTGCGGGTTCCATAGAGGGAAATAGCCGGCTTTCAGTTCGCGAAGGCTGAATGTATCCCACGGGTAGAAGCCGTAAATAGCCGTGATGTCCTGTATGAGACCGAAGGTTATTCCGCCCTCCTGAAAAATTAACGGCAGGTAATGTACAGCAAGTGCCGCCCAAAGAACGAGGGATACGAGAATGAAGCGACGGGCCTTCATTTCACCTCCGACTTGCGCCTGAAAACCAGACAAGCCATAAAAACCAAAGTCGAAAATGTCGCCCACAGCCCTACGCGAAAGCTTGCCGGACGATACTCGATAACGAGTTCGCCTCTTTCGCCCGAGGTATCATACGCCTGCAACGGCGCTTTCAAATCCATGGGTTTTATCTTGCGCCCGTTCAGCATCGCCTGCCAGCCGGGGTAGCGTAACTCACTGAACACAACTACGCGTGACGACGTTGAAACATTGATTTCCACCCTTTCAGAATTGACCCTTTTCCATTTTATCCCACCCCTGCATTCAAAAGGCTCTTCACTCGATGTAAAGACCCGTGGACAGGCATCGTCCCTCTCGTAGAGGTAATAACCGTTTTCCTCAACAGGCCGAAAACCCTCGATCGATCTGGGGCGCTCGTCGACAAAATATCTTATTCCCATCAGCGCGGCGGCATCGCTCGAAAGAGCGCCGGCGACCAGCCGAGTGAAGTACCGGGGATAAAAGTCGTACATAGCCTCGCGTTCGGATATTTCACCGGCGCTGTTCAACCAAAAGAAGTAACTCGACGGAAAAAGCGCATCGCTCGAACGGATATCGGAAAAGCCTTTAACAACACCAAAATTCGGTGGGAAAAGGGAATATCCACCCGCCTGGAAGCGATACCCTTCAACACCCAAATCCAAGTTTTTTGCCCACGGTGCTTCCATCGAATTGTCCCAATCCACTTTCACGTATGGCTTAACGGTCAAGCTGCATAGGGCTAATTCGATTACAAGCGCTCCTGTCAGCAAAGCCGCCGTGCGCCCGTTGCGCCGGATTATATCGTCCGCAGCCATTCCCGCAATCATGCACAACGCAAAAGTCAACTCGCAAAAATAGAATTTCGCATTGTTCATAACGCTGAAAGGCGGCAAAAATGCCAACAGCCGAAATGGAAACAGGCCCATGCTCAATCCGCATGCGATGAGAAAGAAAAGAAGGAAAAACGCGCCCTCTCGCGGCATGTGCTTAAACCGTAAAATTCCGATCGCGGCAAAAAATGAGGCCAAAAAACCCAAGTAAGGCAGGCCGGCTCGCATGGTCATCACCGAATACGGCAGGCGGTATATCTCAAACAGCCCCATCGCGTCGATGCCGCGAGGTAATTCCCATTGCGCGCCCGGCGAAAGCCAACTGAACAGCGGCGAAAAAACCGTCACAATCGCGCGCGGCCACAGGTGAAGGAAACCCATACCCGTAAAGTGGAAATGCCAGGCGCGCAGATAATATTCCGCAAACGGAAAAATCAATAAAGAAGCCGCGATAAAACCTGTAATGCCGGCGGCGGCGATTCTGATTACCGCTTCGAGAAAATACTTACGGGGCACACCGAAAAGGGCGAAAAGTACTGAAAAAAGCAACGATATGAACAGTCCCTCCGGGTGACCACCCAGTGCGTCCGCCGCCACAAGCGCCGCCGCAGCGGCGAATCGCTTCGGCGTCCATTTGTCAGCAAGCATTACAAAGGCCATCATGAGAAACGGAGTCAAAACCTGGTTGTTCGGATCCACCAGATTGGCAAACCACAGGGTATACCCGCCTAACCCGAAAGACACAGCGCCGAAAAGACTGCCCCCGAATCCTATACCTATACCCCTTAGAAGAATAAAAGGCCCCAGCCCCATGAGCAGAAGTCGCAGGAAAAGGTAAAAATCATGACCGGCAAGACCCCCGATCATGTAGGCGAAAAGCTTCAGTGGGTAAAACGGAGCGGGTTGCATCGATGCCAGATGCGGCTGACCCAAACCCGTGTAGGGATTCCATAGCGGGAATTGTCCCGCGCGAAACCGGGCTTCATTAAAAAGGTCCCACGCGGTAACCTGTATTACTCCTGCAGGATCAATAAGCGAAACCGTCGATAGCCGATAACCGCGAATCGTCAAACTCACCGTAAAAGCGGCGGCAAGGATAGCGAATATCGACCCCGCCGTCGCCCAATCTCGCGCTCGCGGCAAAATAAAATTTCCACGACTCATATCATCGCCTGAATTTGACATCGCGGCCCGTCGTATGTTCCTTGTCTTCGGTCATGCACGGCCTTTCGTATTGCAGGCTACGCTTTCGAGATTGTACCGGGACACCTGTCACAATTCAACCATTGAAAAATGAACGTCTAAGCAATTTCCGACACTTTTAAATTGAGAGTTGCTTAAAATCAATAAGTTACTGGCACATTTCTGTCATTTCCGTAGCCGGAGATGGATCCGTAAAATTACGGTTCAATCTTTCTTTTTTTTCATTCCCGGGGATGAACCTGTTTCAAATTGCAACTTCGTTGTCATTGGCCGTCCTTGCGCGTATCTTCATTAACAATGGGTAAAGACCGGGAAAAGCTGATCGCCTCAATACCGCCCAAAACAGGCGTATACCTGATGAAAGACTCTTCCGGCAAGGTTATTTACATCGGCAAGGCGCTCAATCTGCGCTCTCGCGTGCGCAGCTACTTTCGCGAAACGGGCGATGACCGCTCTTCGATACCGTTCCTTCGCAACCGGCTTACCGATATCGATTTCATACTGACTGACTCGGAGAAAGAGGCTCTCATCCTCGAAAACAACCTCATAAAGCAACACAAACCCAAATACAACATCAGGCTTCGGGACGACAAGGACTATCTGTGCCTGCGGCTAACCACAAAGGAGAAATACCCGAGGCTCATTACGTTGCGTAGACCCAAATCCGGCAGCGAACCCACATTCGGACCTTACTCCTCCGCAAGCGAACTCAAAGAAACACTGCGAATTTTACGAAAAGCTTTCCCTCTCAGAACATGCTCGCCGGCGGTATTTCGCAGCAGGAATCGCCCTTGCCTGAATTATCAACTCGGCCGATGCCTCGCCCCATGCACATTGCCTGTAAGCGAGGCGGAATATAACTCGATTGTAAATGAAGTCCGCATGATCCTTTCAGGCCGCGCGGAATCGCTGCTTGACGACCTTCGCGAGAAGATGGGTTATGCCGCCGAAGATTTGCGCTTCGAGGACGCGGCTATTTACAGGGATCGAATAGGCGCCGTGGCGGCCACTATCGAGCGGCAAAAAATGTTCCGAACGGGCGGGCCGGCCAGAGACGTTATCGGTACGGCGCGAAAAGCCGACCGCGTGGCGGCAGCCAGAATGCGAATAAGGGAAGGAAAGGTCGTAAGTGTAGATAACTTCTTTTTTAACGCGCATGGAAAAAACGATAAAGACGTTCTGGACGAGTTTTTGAGCAGATTGTACGGTGGGGACGGTGAAACACCGCGCGAAATTTCCATCCCGGTCGCAATGAAGAGTTCGGCGGCCATCGCCGAATGGCTATCTGAAAAGTCCGGCTCGAAGGTTTATATAAAGGTACCGAAACGCGGCGAAGGTCGCGCCATGATCGAGCTCGCCGTCAAGAACGCAGCCGAAGCGCTCGAATCCGAATTCGCACGCGAATTCGACTCGAACGAAATTCTCGAACAGTTAGGACGGCGTCTGGAACTAGGCGCTCCGCCTCAGCACATCGAGGGTATCGATATATCAAACATATCCGGCAAGCTCGCGGTCGGCAGTCTCGTGGTTTTCATCGACGCCGCACCGGAAAAGTCCCGGTACAGAAAGTACAAAATCACCGGTATGGACGAGCCGAACGATTACGCAATGATGAAGCAAGTTCTCGAAAGGCGCGTCAGGCGCGGTATCGAGGAGGACAATCTTCCCGACCTTATACTTATCGACGGAGGTAAAGGACAGCTCAACATTGCGCGGGAAGTGCTCAGGGAACTCGATGCCCCGCACGTTGCTCTTGCCTCCATGGCCAAGGATCGTGAAGGCGTCGGCTCGGACCGCGTTTTCATACCCGGCCGAAAAAATCCCGTATCATTACCCACGCAGGCTTTTCACCTTCTCCAAAGGGTACGGGACGAAGCTCACAGGTTCGCCATCGAGTACCACCGGCGGTTAAGGCGAAAAACCACCATTGCGAGCGAACTTACCAAAATACCGGGAATCGGGCCGTCAAAAAGAGACGCTTTGCTCAAACACTTCGGAAGCCTCAAACGCGTAAGGGAAGCCTCCCGACAAGAGTTGTTACAGGTCAAGGGAATCTCACGCCGGGAATCTGAGGCCGTCTATCGATTCTTCCAGAACGAAACTGGAGAGGAAAACGGCGGAGCAACTTGAAGCAAAGCCTCGAAAATGGTATCGTATTTATTCGAGAGTAACGGATTTATGAAAAAAACCTCCTTGATAAAATGGACATTAGTGGCGGCGGTGGTATCCGCGACGGCCTTGGCGCAACCCGACCCGTCCATACCGGACAACGCATGGAAACGCAAGGTTAAGGTGGCTATGATGGGCGATCTGCTCGCTATCGACACCCCGGACGGATTGGCCGAGGTATTGCTTTTATGCGCGCGCGCCCCCAAGCTAAAACCCGACGGCGCACATGAGTATATGGCCCTTCAAGCTCGACATTTTACCGGAGAAGAGGTCGAGGGAAAGGACGTTTGGATAGTATTCGATAACCCCCGCAACACTCCACGCCGCAACAATGAAGGCCAATTTGTGGCTTATGTATATTATACAAAGCAGGAAACCGAAACCTCCGAGGGCAAGACGCTGCTCCTCAATGCCGAAATCATAAAAAAGGGCCTTGCGCGCGTCGGCACCACTTACTCATGCAGCAAGCGTAGCCGGATGCATGAATTCCAACGTCAGGCGAGACGCAAACGACTCGGTATATGGTCGGTTCCTCCCGAATAAACGTTCTCTCCTTTCAATCCCATGTCGAAAGTTCTTCCCCACTTTTTCCTGACGCAATTATTCTTATTAGCGCTTATAACCGCCGGTTGCGAGCGGCGCGAGGCGCGATGGATCGCCGCGAAGGGCGATATTTGCGACCTGCCCGCAATGGCGGCATCAAAAGGAACAGTCGGCGCCGGTAACATAGCCGTAAACCTGATAACCTCGAAAAACTCTCCAGATTCTATACTGGAGGCTCTTTCATCCGGTGAGGCGGACGCGGCATATATAGACGCCCGAGCGGCTCTGGCGGCAATGGCAAAAGGCTATGACGGCATCGAAGTATTGGCGCTTACGTGTCGGAACGAATCGGGTAAACCCGATCGATTGCTTGTGACCGGTAGAGATTGGGCGACAAAAAACTCAGCGAGCCTTTTACTTGGTATGCATCGCGCTTCGGTGAGGTTCCTTCGCGAAAACAAACAAGCGGCGGTCTCGATGCTTTCCGAATGGATGGGTCTTCTAGACAGCGCCGAAAGTGAAAAGGCTCTATTACAAGCCGGATGGGAAAGCTCGTTGGATGTCACCGAACTCATAGACCTGCTGGACGAGCTTCGTCACTCGGGCGTCATTTCCGGCCCCCAGGCGGATAAGTTCGCATTAAAACTGCTAAAATTAAAATCCCCGTTCGAAAAATAGGGCTACAATAAGGAACCAAACGATTGAGATAAAAAGCTTATTCTCATTTGATCCCTCGGCCCCTTGACCCCTCGGCCCCTATCTTATAATCCGGCCCATCCTATTGAAACGAGGTCTGCCGTGAATTGAATCCCACGAGAAATGAATAATAAACGCCTTTCCTCTTATGTTCTTGATTTGTGCGGGGTCAGACGTCCATGTACGGCTGTCGGCGCTGTCGTCACGGTTGTCACCCATTGCGAAGAACTCGCCCTCATCGACGAAATAAGGTCCCCAATCCTCATCTTCGAGGTTATTGCTTTCATATAAGACCGTGTGCGGCCGCCCGTCTATACTCTCGATGTAGAGATACGAATGAACGTTACGAACGAACGCGGAATTCGCCCGCTCGTATTCGAACTCCTTTTCGGGCACCAGCGGCATCGGGCGGTCGTTCACATGCAACACCCCATCCTTTACTTCGACCTTGTTGCCCGGCAGGCCGACTATTCTTTTGATGAAGTCCACCTGCGATTTCCATTTGTACAGCACGCGATTGCTGAAAGGCAATCGCAACTCGTGCTCGACCCACGAACTCATAACGCTCTTGGGAGGCTTAAACACCACTATATCTCCCAGGCGGGGCTTGCGAAAATCCAACAGGCGCTTACCCGAAAAGGGCAACTTGACGCCGTATGTAAACTTGGTCACAAGCAACTGGTCACCCACGTAAAGAGTCGGGATCATACTGCCGGAGGGTATTTTGAAAGCCTGAATTATAAGCGCGCGGATGCAAAGCGCCAGAATTATCGCGATGGCGAACGCGCGAAACAAACTATTGAAATATTGCGGTACCGCATCGTGCATCTGCTCGGCGAGCGAGTCCACTTCCTCGACCAATTCAACCGGCCAGTCGCTCGCCCAGCGGCTTTTTAACGAATCGAGCGCTTTAGCATAACGCGAAGCGACCCAAACGCATTTATATTCCATTTTGCGCTTGTTTTCGTTCCAATCCCGAAGCTTTTCGAGAAAATCGGCGGCGATTTCCTTGGCATTTTGGGCATCACTCGCTTTACAGGCGCGATCAACGACCTCTGTAAGCAGCCTGGGTCCTTGTCCGGACGCTACATATATGACGATATCGATCAGTACGTAAATCCCTATGGCCACGATGATGTATATAAGCGCCGTTATCACTTCTCCTCCACCTCAAGCATGGCCAGAAAAGCTTCCTGGGGTATTTCCACTTTACCTACCTGCTTCATTCTTTTTTTCCCTTCCTTCTGTTTTTCGAGCAGCTTGCGTTTTCGGGTAACATCGCCGCCGTAGCATTTTGCGGTGACGTTTTTTCGTAGCGGCTTGACTGTTTCCCTCGATATGACTCTTCCTCCGATGGCGGCCTGCACCGCCACCTCGAAAAGCTGCCGGGGAATGAGTTTGCGCATTCGGGTTACCAGATCTCTGCCCTTATGGTACGCCCTGTCGCGGTGAATGAGCAAGCTCAACGCATCCACCGGTTCGTTGTTTATAAGTATATCCAGCCGCACTATGTTTGCGGGCTTGAAGTCCGCAAGTTCGTAATCGTAGCTTGCATATCCTCGCGTAACCGTTTTCAGCCTCGAGTGAAAATCAAAGGCCACCTCGGCCAACGGCAGTTCGTATTCGAGAATAGCGCGTCCCGGGCCCGCGAAACGCATGTCGAGCTGGCTTCCGCGCTTGTCTTCGCAAAGTTTCAACATCGGCCCGAGATATTCCTGCGGCAAATGGACCGTAACGCGAAGATACGGCTCATGCACCTCGCGGGCGTCCGGCGGCAACTTGCTTGGGTTGTCGATTTCGAAAAGTTCTCCACTGCGCGGCATAACCCTGTAACGTACCGTCGGGGCGGTAGTGATCAGTTCCAGATCGAACTCCCGCTCGATACGTTCCTGCACAATCTCCATGTGCAAAAGACCAAGAAACCCGCATCGGAATCCGAATCCCAAAGCCTGGCTGGTTTCCGGCTCGTATTGCAGGCTTGCATCGTTAAGAGCCAGCTTGGCGAGAGCGGCGGACAGGTCCTCATAATATTTCGGCTCGGTGGGATAGAGGCCTGCAAAAACCATCGGCTTTACCACCTGGAAACCCGGTAAAGGCTTAGGCGCGGGCCGTTTATGTTCGGTGATGGTGTCGCCCACTCGGGTTTGCTTGATATCCTTCAGTCCGGCGGCGAGGTAACCCACTTCACCCGGCCCGAGCGTATCGACGGGCTTGCGGTACGGGTCGAAAACACCCACTTCCTGCACCTCGTAATCCTGACCGGTGTTCATAAGCCTGATGCGCGATCCGGCCCTTACCACCCCGTCAAATACCCTGATGAGCACCGTTGCGCCCTGGTACGGATCGAACCAACTGTCAAAAATAAGCGCTGTAAGAGGCGCTTTCGGGTCGCCCTGCGGCGCCGGGATGCGCTTTATCAAGGCATCGAACAATTCCGGCACCCCTTGACCCGTTTTGGCGCTCACGAGGATGGCTTCGCTCGAATCAATACCGATAACATCTTCAACCTCCCGCGCCACTCTCTCCGGGTCGGCGCTGGGAAGGTCTATCTTGTTGAGAACCGGGACGACTTCGAGACCGGCGTCCACGGCGAGGTAAGCGTTCGCCAATGTCTGCGCCTCGACCCCCTGCGTGGCATCCACCACAAGCAAAGCCCCTTCACAAGCTTTAAGCGACCTGCTCACTTCGTAAGAAAAATCCACGTGACCGGGGGTGTCGATCAAATTGAGATGATATTCGCGGCCGTCGGGGGACTTATAGTTCAGCTTTACCGAATGAGCCTTAATAGTGATACCGCGTTCACGCTCGAGGTCCATTTTGTCCAGGAACTGCTCGGTCATCTCCCGCTCGGTAATGGCGCCGGAAAGTTCGAGAAAACGGTCTGCCAGCGTGCTTTTGCCGTGATCGATGTGCGCGATAATACTGAAGTTGCGTATTGATTCAATCCGAGACATAAGGTTTAAGTCGTTATCCTTCTTTGGCGGGAGAAGTCGAGTTTATCGAACGGAAGTACTCGACGGCATGTTTCAACCCCTCCTCGAGGGACACCTTCGGTTCCCAGCCCATAAGGCTTTTTGCAAGAGAAATATCCGGGCGGCGTACTTTCGGATCGTCCACGGGAAGCGGTTTATTTACTATGCGGCTGTTTCCCCCGATAATTTTCAAAACCGCTTCCGCAAATTCGAGGATGGTCATTTCGGTGGGGTTCCCCACGTTAACCGGCTCATGGTAATCGGTCTCGCACAACCCGACTATCCCCTCGACAAGGTCGGAAATGTAACAGAAACTGCGTGTCTGATTTCCATCACCAAATACCGTCAGGTCTTCGCCCGCAAGGGCCTGGTTGATAAATGCAGGTACCACTCGACCGTCGTTTGCCCTCATTCTGGGCCCGTAGGTGTTGAAGATACGGGCGATTCGGGTATCGAGCCCATGAGTGCGATGGTATGCCATAACCATAGCTTCAGCGAAGCGCTTTGCCTCATCATACACCCCGCGCGGCCCGATGGGGTTGACATTTCCCCAGTAATCCTCCGGTTGAGGATGCACCAGCGGATCGCCATATACCTCGGAGGTGCTCGCCAACAAGAACCGCGCTCCTTTCGCCTTGGCCAACCCGAGCGCCTTATGGGTACCCAGCGCGCCGACTTTAAGCGTCTGGATGGGCAGTTCGAGGTAATCGATGGGACTCGCGGGACTGGCAAAATGGAGTATGAAATCCAGCGGGCCGTCTATGTATATAAATTCCGTTAAATCATGCTTGAAAAACCGGAAATCTTCTCCGTCGAAAAGAGCGGAAATGTTTTCAGGGTTTCCGGTAATAAAATTATCGACGCATATGACCTCATCGCCTCTGTCGAGAAAAGCCTCGCAGAGGTGCGAGCCTATAAACCCCGCCCCACCGGTGATAAGCACTCTAGCCATTTGGATTCTTCCTTCCGACGCCGTAATAAACGAATCCGTTTTTCGCCATACGCCCGGGGTCGTACAGGTTGCGGCCGTCGAAGATAATGGGTTGTTTCATTGATGAATGCATCCGCTCGAAATTCGGCCGGCGAAACTCGTTCCATTCCGTAACGAGCAGAAGCGCGTCCGCATCTTCTACAACATCATAAACCGAAGTGGCATAAGTGATACGATCCCCGAAAGTTTTGCGCGCATTTTCCATCGCCTCGGGATCGAAAGCTTTAATCGCGGCCCCGTGTTCGAGCAGCATTTCGATGATTGTTATGGAAGGCGCTTCGCGCATGTCGTCGGTGCGGGGTTTGAAAGCCAGGCCCCACACGGCAAAAGTAAGGCCGCCAAGGTCGGCGCCGAAATGTTTAATGACTTTTTCGGCCAACATGCGTTTTTGGGTTTCATTAACTTCTTCCACCTTTTTCAATATTTCAGTTTCGATCCCCTGCTCGGCACTGGTGCAAATTAGAGCTCTGACGTCCTTTGGGAAACAACTCCCGCCGTAACCCGCTCCCGGAAAGAGGAACTTGAACCCTATCCGACTATCGAAACCGATGCCCCTGCGAACGTTGTCTATATCCGCGCCCACGCTTTCACATACCCGCGCCATCTCGTTGATAAAGCTGATTTTGGTCGCGAGCATGGCGTTGGCGGCGTACTTCGTCATCTCGGCGCTCGGTATGTCCATTATGAGAATAGGGTTTTCGGTTCGCACAAAAGGCGAATAAAGTTCCTGCATCACCGCAATCGCTTCCTGAGAATCCGATCCTACAACTACGCGGTCAGGCTTGAGAAAATCATCGAGTGCCGCGCCTTCCTTGAGGAACTCCGGGTTTGAAACCACGTCGAACCGCTCCTTGGTTTCGCCGCGTATAACCTCCCGCACACGTTCGGTGGTGCCGACGGGCACGGTGGATTTGGTTACGATTATCTTATAGCCGTTCATGACGCGGCCGACTCCGGCGGCGACTTCGAGCACGTTGGCAAGGTCGGCGGAACCGTCCTCATCAGACGGAGTACCGACAGCGATGAGGATGACTTTCGAGCGCCTTATGGCCATGGCGACGTTGGTGGTGAAAGCGAGTCGGCCCTCGTCGACGTTACGTCTGATCAACTCCTCGAGACCCGGTTCGTAGATCGGAATTTCACCACGGTTCAGCGCCTCTATCTTCGACTCGTCTATATCCACACAAATGACGTCGTTACCCGTTTCCGCAAAACAGGTACCTGCAACCAGGCCGACGTAGCCTGTTCCTATCACCGCTATATACAAAACAGATTTCCTCCAGCATCAATCATATATATTAACCGATATTACTCAACCGGGCCGCGCCGTTCGCTCGGCGAGGTAAGCGTCGAGCGCCTCTTCCCAGTGCGGCATGGTTTCACCAGTTATGCGCCGATACTTCGATGTGTCCAACACCGAATAGGCGGGCCGAGGAGCAACACTGCCGAATTCCGCCGTAGTTATCGGGACGACTCGTACGGGGCGGTTCAACTTTTCGAATATCTTTTTCGCAAAGCCGCACCACGTCACGTCGCCGGAGCTTGTAACGTGCACTAAACCCCGGGCATTCGCCTCCACCAGGTTTATCGTCGCCTGCGCAAGGTGCACCGTCCAAGTCGGCGAACCACGCTGATCGTTCACCACGTGAAGCTCATCTTTTTCTTCGGACAACTTGATCATTGTATTAACGAAATTTTTTCCCCCGGCGCCGTAAAGCCATGCGGTACGGATTACCAGTACGCCCGGATCGACTTCGAGCACCGCCGACTCTCCTTCCCACTTCGAACGCGAGTAAACTCCCAGTGGATTTGGTTCGTCTTCTTCGACATACGGTTTATCCTTCGCACCGTTAAACACGTAATCGGTACTGTAATAGACCGATTTAGCCCCCGTCTCTTTCGCCGCCAGTGCGACGTTTTTAGCCCCAAGTGCGTTTACTTCAAATACCCTTTCGGAATCGCTTTCAGCTCCGTCCACATCGGTGTATGCTGCGGCGTTAACCACCACATCCGGGCGGTGTCCATTCATACAACGCCGTAAGCTGTCGGCATTGCAAACGTCCACCTGATCCAATCCCTCCTCTACCGCGAATTTCTTTCCCAGCACGCTTACCAGGTCATGTCCCAGCATGCCCCTGTGCCCGATAACGAGAATGCGCTTCATTCAGCGGTCACCGTACCACTTTTCGTAGTATTGCCGATATTCGCCCGTACGCACCTCATCCAGCCAGTTCCGGTTGTTCCGATACCACTCGATCGTTTGCTCGATACCTTCCCGGAAAGACGCCTCGGGCTCCCATCCCAACAGACCTCGAATCTTGGAGATATCCAGCGCATATCGGCGGTCGTGTCCGGGTCGATCCGTTACATATTTTATCAAACTCTCCGGCTTGCCGAGTATATCGAGAATAGTCCGCGTCAGTTCGACATTCGTTATCTCGTTACCTGCCCCGATATTATAGACCTCGCCCGGAACGCCTTTCTTGAGAACCAGCGCCAGGGCGCGGCAATTATCCCGAACGTGTATCCAATCCCGAACCTGCAAACCGTCCCCATAAAGTGGCAGATCGCGCTCTTCCATGGCGTTTGCTATGAAAAGCGGGATAACCTTCTCGGGGAACTGGTACGGGCCGTAGTTGTTAGAGCTGCGGGTTATTATTCCAGGAAAGCCGTAAGTAACATGCCACGAGCGCACCAGCATATCGGCGGAAGCCTTGCCGGCGCTGTAAGGACTGTTAGGCGCCATCGGCGAGCTTTCGGTAAACTTGCCTTCCGGCCCCAGCGATCCATAAACCTCGTCAGTCGAAACCTGGACAAAGCGGCTTATTTCCGCGTCTTTGGCCGCCTCGATGAGCGTCAGCGTACCGAACACGTTCGTCCGAATGAAATCAGCCGGCCCCATGATTGATCGGTCAACATGCGTTTCAGCGGCCATGTGAACGACGGCATCGACATTCTTGACCAGAGGTTCCACTGCCTCGCGATCCGTAATATCGCCCCTAACGAAGCGATAATCTTTCCTCTTTTCGAGGCCGTCGAGGTTTTTGAGGTTGCCCGCGTATGTGAGCTTGTCGAGCACGACAACCTCGAAACCGGACTCGTCCTCGAGCAGATGCCTTACGAAATTCGAGCCTATGAAACCGGCGCCGCCTGTCACCAAAACGCGCATCAGAAAATACCGACCTTTGAATTATCTCCCAGCACGAACCTGAAGGCTTTGGGTTTGAGATGGCTGTCGCTGACCTCGACATTGCGGCCGATGAGACTGTCAACTATACGGGTTTTAATGTTGGTCACCGAGCAGTTTTCGAGAAGTATCGAATGCTCGACTTCACTGCCCATTATGCGGCTTCCCGCCGCTACCGATGTAAAGGGCCCGATAAAACTGTCCACTACTTGAGCGCCTTCGCCGATAATGGCGGGCCCGCGCAGAGTGCTGTTTTGAACCCGGGCGCCCTTTTCCACCACCACCTTGAAATACACATCGCTCGATGAATCGACCTTACCCTCGATACGTGTTTCGAGTTCGTCGAGCAGCATACGATTAGCTTCGAGCAAGTCCTCGAGCTTGCCGGTATCCTTCCACCAACCGGTGACATGGCAGGGCCGGACATCGTAGCCCGATTCCACCAGCCACTGGATGGCGTCGGTGATTTCGAGTTCGCCACGGTTGGACGGTTTAATTGCTTTTGCTGCCTTCATTATATTCGCGTCGAACATGTAAACCCCGACTAAAGCGAGGTCGCTTTTGGGGCGTTTAGGTTTCTCGACCAACCGCACCACCCGGCCCTTATCGAGCTCGGCCACACCGAACTGCCCCGGATCGGGCACTTTTGCCAAAAGTATCATCGCATGAGGTTTTTTCTTATCAAACTCCTTAACAAGCGATGCGATTCCGCTTTTTATAAGGTTATCACCCAGGTACATCACAAAAGGATCACCGTCCAGAAATTCCTCTGACACAAGCACGGCGTGAGCAAGACCGAGAGGCTCCTCCTGATTGATGTAGGTAACCTTTATTCCCCACCGGGAACCGTCTCCCACAGCTTCCATAA
>CAZDAF010000014.1:0-24229 GCA_964503115.1 uncultured bacterium | reverse complement strand
GCAAGTTGATCGAGTTGGCGCACCAGGGCTGCGTCTATATCATCCAGGTCCAGTTCCATATCGATAGCCAGTTTTCGCGCGTGCGCCGTAAACTCCGACCTGCTAACCGCTTCGCAGAAACATTTGCCGAATGCGCCCAGTGCATCTCGCTTTATGAACAATCCCCCTGCCATTTTATGGCCGCCGTATCTTTCGAGGCAATCGCGGCATTCATGCATCGCCTGCCAGGCGTTCACTCCCGGCACACTGCGCAAGCTTCCCTTGCCATCGTTACCATCGAGCGATATGACCACCGCCGGTACCGCAAAAGCATCCACAATTCGGCTCGCCACTATCCCGACAACGCCCGGATGCCAATTCTCAGATGCCAGCACCATCGCAGGGCGTTCTTTCATATTCTCTTTTTCGATTATATCCATCGCCTCGGCCAGTATGCGAGTTTCGACCTGTTGCCTTTCCCGGTTGAAGTCTTCGAGACGCCCGGCCAATAAACGAGCTTCCTTGCGGTCATCGGTAACCAGCAGCCTTACCGCCACGGATGCGTCATCCATGCGACCTGCGGCGTTCAGGCGCGGCGCAAGCCGAAACGCCACTTGCCCGGCGTTGACCCTTTTGCGATCCAGTTTCGCCCGAGCTTTAAGAGCCGCTATTCCCGGTCTTCGTTCCGCGCCAAGCTCCTTGAGGCCGTGCGTGACCAATATCCTGTTTAATCCGACCAGAGGCACCATGTCGGCTATCGTACCGAGCGCCACCAGGTCGAGATAGCGGCGCATATCCGGCTCATCCTTATTGAAGAACTTTTCGTCCAGCAGGCTCGATTTCAAACTCGCTGCCAGGTAAAACGCCAATCCGGCTCCGCATAAAGGATGGAAAGGCTCGGCTTCTTCCGATCTCAAGGGAACCACAACCGCCGGCGCCTCCGGCAAATTGTCCGGAAGCTGGTGGTGATCTACCACAATGACGTCCAAGCCCCTTGACGACGCCCAATCCACCGCGTCGGCGTCCGAAACTCCCAAATCCACCGCCACAACCAGCTTGACGCCTCGAGAATGCAGCTCGCCGAGCGCTTCAACGTTAAGTCCGTAGCCTTCCTTGATGCGGTCGGGCTGGTAAGCATCGACGCGAGCGCCGACGCTTTCGAGGAAACTCACCAGCAACGCGGTGGCCGTTATGCCGTCGGCGTCATAATCGCCGTAAATAACTATGTTTTCCCCATCCCTTATAGCGCGTATAATTCGTTGGGTGGCTGCTTCTATGTCCGGCAGGGAATCAGGTTGCGGAAGATTACTCAGCAACGGATTGAGAAACTCCAGGGCATCATGCTCTTCGCTGATACCGCGATTTATCAAAAGGCGCGCCAGCGGATCGGTCAACCCCACACCGCGCACCAGCCGTTCGACAAGCTTCTCATCGGGCCGATGAAGTTTCCACACCCGATTTACTGCAACATCCTTCATTTTAAACTCTTTTTTCTTGTGTATGCAAAAAGTGAGAAAACGACGTTTTTACGAGTTCATCATATTTGCCTTTTATTCCCTAAAAGTATGGGGTTATCTATTAAACACCCGGGAAAGAAAAAACGATGTCATTATTGCAAAATTCCGGCATTCACCTCTTTTTTATCCTTGGATTTTATTTCCATCAATGTATTTCTTTCCCAAAATACTTTGTCATAATATCCCTGAATATCCGGATAATTTTCAGCCATCTCCAATCTCTTCATGGCATGTAGACAATATTCTTCATCCACCTCCACCATAACGAAATTTCGTTTAAGTTTCCTTGCCACAACTCCCGCAGTTCCCACGCCGGCGAACGGATCAAGAACGACATTTCCTTCCTTTGAGCTTGCAAGAAGAATCTTCGCCAGAAGTTTTTCCGGTTTTTGCGTGGGATGGGGGGTATTTTCCGGCATGGACCAGAAAGGGATGGTTATATCCGTCCAGATATTTGATGGATGGGTCAGCCTGTATTTCCCTTCATCTTCTTCTTTCCAATCCTTGGGTTCCCCATTTTCGCGATACGGTGCAATTACTTTCCTCTTTAATTTAACCGCTTCCGCATTAAAATAATAGTCTTTTGAAGCCGTACAAAACCAAATATCCTCGGAATTGTTTTTCCAATCCTTCTTTGCGCCCCTTCCTTTTTCTCTCTCAAACGTTATTCTATTTCTGACCCTGAAATACTTCTCGCAAACGAGATTAATGGCCGCAGAAGACCGCCAATCTCCACAGATATATATCGATGCCGTAGGTTTCAACAGCCTTGTCATTTTTTGAAGCCAAGAGTCCATCCATTCCACATATTTTTCCGTTGACACCTGCTTAAACGAACGTTTATTGAACGCTTTAGTCAGGTTATAGGGTGGGTCTATAAAGAGCAGGTCTACAAATTCCGACGGTAAAAAGTCCAGCACTTGAAAAATGTCTTGATTAACAATTCTGTTCAGTACTTGATCCAACGAAACCGCATCACTTACTTTTATCAGGCTTTTACCATACTTTTCCTTTTCGTCGTCCGATAATGTTATCGTGCGGTTTCGTGGCGCTCGCGTCATTCAATCACCCGGTATTTGCATTTTACCGTTAAGTAACTATAAACACAAAGGAAGATATCATCATCGAAACGGCGAGACTTGCTTTTACCACCACTGCTACCAACCGAGCCAGAAAAGCCCCCTTACCGCTTGAAGTAGCTTGCCTGAAGTCCTGGTTTGATGCGTATTCGAAGGCGAACGCGCCGAGAAACGCTCCCGCGAAGGCGCCAATTATCGAGAAGAAAATCGCCCCGACAATGCCGCCCAGAATCGCTCCGGCCATCGCCCATCTCGATCCGCCGTATTTCTTGGTTCCCCAAGCCCCTGCGGCGGCTTCGAAGATTTCCGCGCCGGCGGAAAGCAAGCCGTACACTATCACCGCCGCCCAGGGAATCGCAGCGCCTCCGGTGGCCCACGCAAAAACCGCGCTCGATACGACTATCAGCCACAATCCGGGCAGACCGATGACAAGCAATAACAATCCGCCTATGCAGACGGCGAAATATACGATAGCCCCCAGCACCAACCAGAAAATGTGCATTGCTCCTCCCGCTTATGCTTTAAGTACGCGCCCGCTTCTTTTTGTCCAGCCCCAGCGCGGGCGCCACCCTCTGCCGCCAGAATACGATAAACGCGCTCGCTACAAATACCGACGAGTAAGTACCGACCAGGACGCCCAATATCATGGCATAGCTGAAATCCTGAATTGCGCCCCGTGCGATGATAAAAAGCGCAGTCACCGCCGCCAGGGTCGTCCCGGATGTTAGAACGGTTCGGGAAAGCGTTTCGTTGATGCTGGAGTTGATAAGCTCTATGGCCGGTTTGTTGCGATACTTACGCATATTCTCGCGGATGCGGTCGTAAACCACTATGGTGTCGTTAAGCGAATATCCAACTATAGTCAGAAGCGCCGCAATGGTGGTAAGGTTGAATTCCTTTCCGGACAGTATTAAAAACCCGATCGTTATGATCACGTCATGAGCCAGCGCCAAAACCGCGCCGAAGCTGAACAGCACCTCGAACCGGACGGCGATATAAATAAGCATAAGCACCAGCGCGAAAAATATGGCGACAAAGGCTCTCCGCCTCAAATCGGCTCCCGCTCGAGGCCCCACAAGGCTCACACCGAGCATTTTCTTATCATAAGGCGCGACCTTCTTACCAAGCGTATCTATCACCAAGTCCGCGACATCAACGCTTTCCCCACCCTCGTCTTTAGTGGTCAGTTCCTTCTTCTCGACCCGAATAAGGTATGTTCGGCTGACGCCCCTTTCTCCACTGATGCGCTTGACCTCGACCGCGCCCAATTCCAACTCGGATAGCGCTTTACGCACTTTATCTATCGAAACATCCTCTTGAAATGTTATCTCGACTTCGGTGCCGCCGAGGAAGTCGATGCCAAGGTTCGGGCCACGGGTGAACCACAAAACAGCGGTCGCGGCAATAAGCAATAACGAAAACGCCACCGCGACCTGCATTTTGCCCACAAAGTCTATATTGGTTCCTGGTTTGATAATCTGCATTGTTTACTCCCTATATGCTTAACTCGGCATCCGGGTATCTTTCGAGCCGCCAGTCGATTAGAATTCTCGTAACGAAAATCGCCGTGAAGACGCTGAAAACAATACCGAACATGAGAGTGACTGCAAAACCCTTTATCGGGCCGGTACCGTTGACATAAAGCACCACGGCGGTGATGAAAGTGGTGATATTCGCATCAAGTATTGTGACGAGCGCGCGCTTGTATCCCAGTTCGATGCTTGCGCGCGGCGTTTTCCCTGTACGCAACTCCTCGCGAATCCGCTCGTAAACCAGCACGTTGGCGTCCACGGCCATACCGACGGTCAGGACAATACCCGCCAAGCCGGGCAGGGTCAGCGTGGCGCCGAATGTGGCCAGCGCGGACAGGATGAGAACAAGATTAAGAATAAGCGCAAGGTCGCTCGCGGCGCCCCCGAAGCGGTAATATACGATCATGAAGATCATAACGAGCACACCGCCTATCATGATTGCGAAGCGGCCGCGTTTTATGTGATCCTGGCCGAGGCTCGGGCCGATTTTCTCGACGCGATCCTTGACAACAGGCACTTTCAGGCTGCCGGCCTTCAACACGATAGCAAGGTCGTTGGCACTTTCGATAGTAAAACTGCCCTCAATAACGCCGCTGTCCCTGATTCTGGCGCGTATCACCGGTGCGCTCGTAATCTCGCCGTCAAGCACTATAGCCAGCCTTTGGCCGATGTTGGCGCCGGTCAGCCGTGCGAACTTGCCCGCGCAAGAATCCCCCGGCTTGAGTGTAAAGAACACCACCGCCTGGTTGCCGAAGTCGCCGCCGAAACCCTGCCGGGCGCTACGGATGCAATCACCGGTTATGTCGGGCTGCTTTTTCATCAACAGGTATTCCTGAACTATGCCGGTGGTGGAATCCTTGTTCGGAATGATCTCCTGGTAGCGGCTGATGCGGCCTCCTTTTTCCTGAAGTATGGATTCCTTCGATGCGCCCGAAGAGAGCACCAGCTTGAGTTCGAGGTTGGCCTGGGCCCTGATTACCTTTTCCACGCGACCCGTTTCCTCGATCCCCGGCAACTCGATGATTATCTGGTCGGGCGGTTTTATCTGGACGCTCGCCTCCGCCAGTCCCCACTTGTCCACGCGATTGGAAACCGTCCTGCGAACCTGCTTAATGGCCTCGTCGCGATATTTACGTACCGCATTCTGCTTTATCTCTAAAATAAGCATTATCGGATTATCTTTATCAACGCTCATATTCCAATCTTCGGAGAATTCCTCTTTCGCGATCTTTCCGCCATCCTGGAAGCTCTTGGTATCGGCGAAAACGACGGACACCTTGCCGTCATCCGATATTTGAGCGTCTTTGACCGTGATGCCCTTTTCTCGCAGGCTTTCGTTGTCGAGCGTTTCGATAACCCTTCGCCCCTCGATCTTGACGACTTCATCCAGCTTGACGGTATACACCAGGTATACGCCTCCGCGAAGGTCAAGACCGAGGCTGATGCGCTTTTGCGGTAGAGCCTTTATTCGCGTCCACCATGTAGGTAAAATGGCCTCTCCCGTCGTGGGGTCTTTTGGTACCATGGTCGGGTAAAGGGATATGAGAGCCACCACAATTATTACGGCAAGAATAGCCAATCTGACATAAACGTTTCGAATCATTTGCGTTTCTACTCCCTACTCCGGATTAACGAATTCATTTGGAAGCGGACTCCGCTTCCTCTCCCGGCTGCGGCGCCTTGCCGGCGATAGCGCTTCTGACGAATTTCATCTTCACCTTCGGAGCCACTTCGATGGTTATAACCGTGCGGGTTATGCCGGTAACTTTTCCGATGATGCCGCTGTTGGTAACGACTTCCATACCTCGTTCCAGGCTGTCCAGGAAGCTCTGGTGCTGCTTGGTCTTGCGCTGCTGCGGCCTGATAAGCAGGAAATAAAAGATAACAAAAATGAGCATAAGCGGCATTAATGTGGCAAACAGTCCCCCTCCCTGCTCTCCTCCCTGTGAAGGTATCATGGTCATCAGAGTTAAAAGAATTTCGGTCATTATTTTTCCTCCCGGTTATCTTTCGAGTATGCTGATTTCATCTTTTCGATCAATGGCTTGGCGAATTCTTCATACCTGCCTTCCAGCGCCGCTTCCCTTGCCCTTTGCATCAGCGCCATATAAAAATGTAGATTATGACGCGTGATTAGCATTCCCGCCAGCATCTCTCCGGCCATGTACAGGTGTCGCAGGTAAGCCCGACTGAAATTCGCACAAGTACGACACTTGCAACCTTCCTGCGGCGGCCGGTTATCCTCTTTGAAGGCGGCATGTTTGACACGTAACGGCCCCTCCCAGGTGTATATCCAGCCGTTGCGTGCGTTTCGAGTGGGGAGCACGCAGTCAAACATATCCACTCCGCTGCCTACGGCGCGAAGAAGGTCCACCGGAGTGCCGACGCCCATAAGATAGCGCGGCTTGCCGGAGGGCAAAAGAGGGGCGGTATAAGCGGTCACATCATGCAGGGTTTCGTTATCCTCGCCGACGCTCAACCCGCCGATGGCATAACCGTCAAAGTCCATATCGGTCAGCCGCCGGGCGCTTTCCGTGCGCAACTCGAAATCCTCGCCGCCCTGTACTATACCGAAAAGAGCCGTCCGGGGCGATGATTTATCCCTGGCCTCGATGCATCTTTGCGCCCACCGCGCCGTCCTTTCGCCGGCCTCCGCCACCTTGTCCCTATCGGCGGGCAATCTCACCGGCTCGTCAAGGCACATGGCAATGTCCACCCCCATGGCGACCTGCGCTTCGACGGCGTTCTCCGGCGTAAGCTTCATTCTTGCGCCATCGATATGCGAGGAAAAGACGACCCCTTCTTCGTCCACACAAACATTCCCGCCCAGACTGACCACCTGGTATCCGCCCGAGTCGGTAAGTATGGGCCCATGCCATCCCATGAATTGGTGCAGCCCTCCCGCCCTGCGTATAATATCCACGCCCGGCCTCAACAATAAATGATAAGTGTTGGCGAGTATCATTTTCGCGCCGACTTCCTCGAGATCCCAAGGCGCCATTGCCTTGACCGCCGCAGCGGTACCGACCGGCATGAAGCACGGAGTCGGCACTTCGCCATGTGGCGTAACGATTACCCCCGCGCGTGGCCCGTCGGCGGAGCCGGATTGAAGGCGAAATTCTAACATATCAACATCGCGTCTCCGTAGCTGTAAAACCTGTATTTCATCTCCGCGGCCTCACGGTACGCATCGAGTATAAGCTCCCGTCCGGCAAACGCCGCCACCAGGATTATAAGGCTTGAACGAGGCAAGTGGAAATTAGTGAGCATCGCGTCAACAACTCGAAAAGTATACCCGGGCAATATATACAGAACTGTCTCTCCCTCCGCAGGTCCGATTTCACCGTCTTTACAAGCGCTTTCCAGCGCTCGAACGGAAGTAGTGCCGACAGCTATCACCCGCCCGCCGGAACGTTTTGTTTCGCGTACCATTCGAGCCGTATCTTCGCCGACACGGAAAAATTCCGGCTCGATGGTATGATCTTGCGCCTTTTCTTTCCTTATAGGCGCAAAACTGCCCCACCCGACATGAAGTGTGACGGTCGTGACGGATACCCCGCGTTGCTTCAATTGATCGAGCAGTTCAGCGGTGAAGTGCAACCCCGCCGTAGGCGCCGCCACGGCGCCTGGGTGTCGGGCATATACCGTCTGGTACCGTTGTAAATCCGGCTCGCGCGGGTCGGTATCTTTCCTGCGGATATAAGGCGGTAAAGGCGCCCTGCCCGCCCTTTCGAGTGCGGCCATGACACTCGATTTGCTCTCAAGCTCCACCAGCCACTCGGGACCTTCCAGCCGCTTGATGAAATTCACGGCCAGGTCCGGATCTATCTCGACCGTGGTACCGGGCTTGAGCCTTTTTCCCGGCCTCGCCAGGCAACGCCAAAGCCGGGCGTCACTCTCCGATTTGCCTATCAGGGTTATTGCGATACGAGCGCCGGTGGGCTTGATCCCGTAAAGTCTCCCGGGAATTACCCGCGAGTCGTTAAGCACCAAAAGGTCTCCCTCCCGGAGTGACTCGGGAAGGCCATTAAATTTAAGATGATCGCGTCTGCCGGTCGAACGGTATAGCGTCATAAGTCGCGACTTGTCTCGAACTGCGGCGGGTTCCTGCGCTATAAGCTCCGGCGGAAGATGATAGTCGAAGAGACTTGTAAGCATTCCCGTTCATACATCCACATCAGTCGGCCGCGGCTCTGACGCAGTTCCGGCCCTGTGCCTTACCCATGTACATGGCCTTATCGGCGGCTTCGATCAAATCGAACGCTTCGGTGGCGTCCAGCGGCAAGCTGGCGATGCCTGCGGTTAGCGTGAGAATATCGCCCCCTTCAGCGGCGCCGAGACCCAGCTCTTCGACCGAACTGCGTAATTTATCCGCCACCAGCACGGCGTCTTCCTTGTTCGTTTCAGGGAGAATGATAACGAACTCTTCACCGCCGTAACGGGCCAGGATGTCCACTTTTCTAATGTTTTTGCGTAATTCATTTGCCACCGCTTGCAGCGCGCGGTCACCGGACAGGTGCCCGTAAGCATCGTTGTACCGCTTGAAATAATCGAGGTCCATCAGGATCATACTGAACAGCCTGTTGTACCGTTTTGCGCGCTCGACCTCACGCTCAAAACGCTCGAAGAAATAACGGCGATTAAACAACCCGGTGAGGTCGTCGCGATGGCTAAGGTCCCTGGTCTTCTGGTACGTACGGGCGTTTTCGAGCGCAACGGCTACATGCTCCGCCACGGCCTCGAACAGCCTGACATCTTCCTTGTTAAAAGATTTCCTCTTGGGCTTGTGTGCGTTCATCACGCCTATGACGGCGCCGTCGGGTCTTTTCAGCGGTATTCCGAGGTGGGAACCTTTCAGGGGCTTTTCCCCTTTTGCATAGACCCAATCTTTTCTCCGACCCAAGTCATCCACCATGACGGCCTTACCGTCTTTGAGCACTTGTCCGGGAATACCTTCTCCGGGGCTGAGTACGGCTTTCCGTATGCAGTCGTCGTCAAAACCGTGAACGGCCTGCATGTAAAGCTGATTCGTGGCCTCGTCCAACAACATGAGATTGTATTCAGAAACGTTCAGAGTTTCCCCGATAACCTTCATGGTGGTTTCAAAAAGCTCATCGAGTTGCAGCGACAAGCTCAAGCTTTTCGAGATATTGTAAAGAGTGTAAAGCTCGAGCACTCTCTGATTCAATTTCTGGTTGGCTTTGGTGAGTTTCTTGCGTTCCTTATCAAGAGTCGTTACTTTTTTCTCGAGGTCTTTTTTCGTCTCTCCCATGAGTTCCTACCTCCGGATAATATTCATACCACTAATAAGCTTTCATAATGGAGCATCCCGGGTAATAATAAAGCAGAACTTCGCGGTACTTTTTACCCAGGGCCGCCATGCCTCTTGCTCCCCATTGGCACATCCCCACTCCATGACCGGATCCTCTTCCCATAAAGAGGAATTTCCCCGCATCCGGCTCGAAAACCTCGAAGCGCGTTGAGAATATGTTCGTATATCCGAGCGTTTTTCTCAAGGTCGAGGCTTTTATAATTTTATTGCGACCGCCTCCGACGATTTTTACCTTGTCGTTTCGACCACTTGGGGTTTTACCGACGATTTTTATCTCCTTCACCGATCCGACCTTGATACCGCTACGTGCCAACGCGGCGCTTATCTTCATTCCATCGATCTGATAACGCCAAAAGTAGCGAGGACTCTCCTGGCACCAATCGCATTCGACACTGCGTAAGTAAGGAAAATCCCCTCCCCAAACCTCTTTCACACCGGCGGTACGACCGCCGCATGTCGAGTGATAGAAAGCCTTTGCAACCCGGCCGCCGAAGCTCAACACTTCCCCCCGAGTGCTTCGCACAGCATCGGCTGCTGCGGGATCTTCAAGCGCGCTGCCCAGATATACCTGGTCGGCCACTGTGGCTCGCAGGTCAAAAGACCTCGACCCGCTCCGGTCGATTCGAAGCATCGCATAAGATCGGGCGGCGACCGCCTGCGCCCTTATGGCTTCACGAGGCCAACTTGAATGCGCTTCAGCGTTTATAAGCCCGACCAGGTAAGTTTCCAAAGGCAACTCATCCACGACGAGCAGGCCGCCCTTACCGCCGTGAACGATTATATCCCCCCTGTATTGCCGGCCGTCAACATACAGGAAATCCGCGTCGGTGGTCACTCGAACCGGCTTGCGGAACGTCCTGCCGCCAATATCGAGGGCTTTTCCTCGCGTCTTTATCTTGATGCGATTTCCAGGATGCCATTTCCTGCCGGCAACTTTAACGCCAAGCCCCTCGCCGGATACCACCACTTTGGGCGCCCCTTCCGCTATGACCACCTTGAGTTTTACGCCCTCTGCTTCTCCCCCTGACGAAAAAACGGTCAGCAGTAATCCGACCAGAGGGTGCAACCAGTTTTTAAGATAAAGTATGTTTATCATGAAATTCGCACTGCGTCAACTCAATCCTAATCCATGTGTCCGGCATACCATACGATTGCCAAACCCACCGCGACCGCCGTCATGCCCGCTATCCGCAACCATGTGTCCGGCAGCAGGCGCACCTGCTCCATCATCTTCTTCATCCATGACGGAGCGGCCAGGTAGGGCAACCCCTCGATTACCAGGATTGCCCCTAAAATTACTGCGAATTGCTTGAGCATAACAGCCAAAGCCGATGAGGCTTTTCAGAAAAAGTCTCTTTAATCTTTTACGCCGAACTTCCCTTCCCTTCCATAAGGTTCGTGAACGCTCGTAGAATGTCTATGGGAACCGGGAATACTATTGTCGAGCTGTTCTCTGTCGCGATTTCGGCCAGAGTTTGCAGGAAGCGAAGCTGTAATGCCACCGGATTTTTTGAAATGACATCGCTGGCTTCGTGAAGCTTTTGCGCCGCCTGGAATTCGCCGTCGGCATGTATGATCTTCGCCCGACGCTCCCTGTCGGCCTCGGCCTGCGCGGCCATGCTCCTCTGCATCTCGAGAGGCAAGTCTATGTGCTTGATCTCGACGGCGCTTACCTTGATGCCCCAGGGGTCGGTATGGATATCGAGGTCTTTCTGGAGTTCCATATTCAGTTGTTCGCGCTCCTGAAGTATATCCTGCAATTCCGCCCCACCGAGCACGCTGCGAAGCATGGTCTGGGCCAACTGGCTCGTAGCCATGTACCAGTTGACGACCTCGATGACCGCCTTTTCAGCGTCCATGACGCGGAAAAACACAACGGCATTGACCTTTATCGAAACGTTGTCCTTGGTAATGACGTCCTGCGGTGGAACATCGTGCGGTATGGTGCGCATGTCTATACGCTGCTCGACATGCTCGATTATCGGAATGATGATAATGATCCCCGGGCCGCGCACTCCGGCGTATTTACCCAGTCGAAACACCACCGCCCGTTCATACTCCTTGATGATTTTTATCATGCTCATGAGCAGGAAAACGATGATGACTATCGGTACAATAAATTGTGGTCCCGCCGCTCCGATTGAAAGAATAGGGTTAAAAAATTCCATTGCCTCTTCCTCCTTCCTCTTTTTTAAGTTAAACTTCCAAGCTCAGTTTCTTTATGAACCTGAACTATCACGCCTTCAATAGATTAAGCGCTTTCCTTCCGTGCGGACTTATAGTGGCATAACGCTTGTGAGCGTAAACGGTGTTGGGCTTGATAATGGCCTTTCCCGTCGGCTTGAAACCCAACTCCTCCATCCCCTCCCGGATCATGGACTTTATGAAATCCTTATCATAAGTCTCACATCGCCTTACCACTACTTTTTCCATGTTTGAGTTTCCTTGCTATTTCGTCTGCGCCGCATGTTGCTCTTCGATAATATTCGCGTCTTTAAAAAGACTCGGAATTTCCTTCCTCAACCTGCTGCGGGCCAATTTGATGTATTGCGGATCAATTTCGACACCGATGGAATTTCGACCCGCCCGGTAAGACGCCACCATGGTTGTGCCCATACCACAAAAAGGATCGAGAACAGTGTCGCCCACAAAAGAAAACATCCTTACCAGTCGGTACGCCAGCTTGATCGGGAAAGGCGCGGGGTGATCCCTGGTGGAAGCGCCGGTTATATCCCAGAATTGCCGGAACCAAAGAGGATATTCCTCTTTGCTGATACGGCTCAAGTGCCTTTGCTCAGCCGTAGGTTTGCGATACGCTCCCGGCTTACGCTGCATTAAAATAAACTCGATATCATTTTTTATGATCGCGTTTGGTTCATAAGGTTTACCAAGAAATTTCGACCCTCGCTCCACCTCGTAACTGGCATTGGAAATCTTGGACCATATAATAGGATTAAGATTATCGAAACCGATGTGCCGGCATTGGACGCATATATCCGCATGAAGCGGAACCACCACGTGTCTGCCATGCCTGCGACGAGATAAACATACATCCCCGACCACGCATACCAACCTACCGCCGGGAACAAGAACCCGATAGCATTCCCGCCATATTTTCTCAATTTCCCCCAAGAACTCCTCGTAATCATCCATGTTGCCGAGTTGCTCGGGATGTTCATTATACTTTTTCAGGTTCCAGTAAGGAGGGGAAGTCACAACCAAGTGAATCGATCCATCATCAAGGAACCCCATTTCCCGAGCGTCCCCGAGCACCAATCGGTGCGTAGTGTGGATATTTGAATCGGATATTTGTTGGGTCACTTTTTCCATTTCACCTTGCCCAATAACAATTTTACCGCTTGAGTTATAGAAGTTTCCTTTTCAGACGCGAAAACGACTGAATCGATATTACTTGACCTTAGTCTATCCCTGATGTTCTGTTGTTCCTCTACAAAAGGATAATATATTACCGCTCCAAATGAAGCACGTGGAAATACTCCTTTGAATTTTTCAGCTTTGGTAAAGATCTCATCGCATCTTTTGTGAATATCTCTTCTCGCTTCCACTCGCTTGATGTCAATACCGACTTTAATTTTGCCATCCTCGGGACTGGCAGCATCAAGCTCAAACATATCTCCCTTCCAGTTAAACTTCCTTTTCCGAAATTGTTGCTTTCCATGGCGGTTCAAAGCAAGTAGTATGTCCTTTTCCCAAGCACCTTTTTCTTTTCTGATTTCCTTATCGATATAAAAGATGCGATCAATTTCAACCAATGACTCTATAGCTGTTCTTTCTGGCAGCATCGGCTTGATATAACCAGCAAGGATAGAGGCATTTACTTCGTTTAACCTCGGGTTGTAAGTATTTAAATTTTTTATGTCCAGGTCACGTTCCAATGCCCTTGCCGCAACATTGCATAAACTCAACACCGGTTTCAACACTTCAGGATATTGGAAGAACGCTTTTGCCAGTTCCTCCCCGGATATTTCAGAAAAATATATAAATTCTGCGATTTCTCTGCGAATGTATCCGGAAAAAGCTTCCTTCAATACATCTGTAATCTTACAAATTCTCTTTTCTCTTTTAGCGGCTACCCGCGCCAAATAGGCTCGTTGGTTCCCATATTCGCTTTTAAGGGAACTGCGGGATTTAGAGGTCATGCGTCCTCCGGTGCGCGTTCGACTTTGAGCATCATTTTATCCGCGTCGATTATTCGGATTTTTGTGCCTTCCGGTATCCGTTCATCGGCGCGCGCGTTCCACCATTCGCCGTGCACCAGCACCCTTCCTTCGGGATCGAGGTCCGTGCGGGCCACGCCTATCTCGCCCAAAAGCGCCGGCCTGCCGCCTATCGGCTTGTCTTTACGCTCCCTGAAAAAGTAATATAGCGTTAACACCACCAAGCCGACCGTTAAAAACACTACGGTGACTACCGTCCATAATATCGTCGAATCAATCGCCATTATCGTCCTCCACCGGTTCGACCTCGATTTTCATGTGCTCGACCTTGAGCACCTTGACCTTGCCGCCGGCCTTTACGGGCTTTTGGGAATGGGCCGTCCAGAATTCTCCGTGGAAAAACACCGACCCGACGGGATCGAGGTCGGTTCGCGCCTCGGCGAACTCTCCAACCAACCCTTCCTTGCCTCCCAAAGGTTTTGCGAGCTGCGTCTTGAGAATTAAAAATCCCGCCAGCAGGAACGCCAGCGCCATCACCACCACTCCCGGAATGATCACCGACCATGACACACTCACAGTGCTTGTCGGGGTGTCGAACAGCAGAACCGCGCCTATGACAAAGCATGTCAACCCCGCTATGGTGAGCAGCCCGAAGCTTGTGATGAATATCTCCGCTATGAAGAAGCCCACCGCCAAAATTATCAATGCCACCCCCACGTAGTTTATCGGCATCGTCTGCACCACGAAGAAGAGTATAATGCATATTCCACCGATAATACCGGGGACAAGCGTTCCGGGGTGCACATATTCGAGAAAGAGGCCGAGCATGCCTATCAGCAGCAGTATATATGCGACGTTCGGCTCGCTGATGGTGCTTACGATCAGTTGTTTAAGGCTCATCTTCAACTCGACTTTTTGGGCGTCTTGGGTGTTCAGCTTCACCTTCTTTCCGCCGGACACCTCGACCTCACGGCCGTTTATTTTTTTCAGTAAATCCGCCAGATCGACGGCGTTTATTTCGACAACGTTCTTCTCGATAGCCTCCTTATCGGTGATGGAAACGCTTTCCCTGACCGCCCGCTCGACCCACTCGACGTTTCGTCCCCGCTGTTGCGCCCACGATTTTATTTGAGCGACGGCGTCGTTTTCGACTTTTTTGCGCATGTCGCCCTTTATATCCTCACCTGACCCTCCGACGGGATGCGCGGCGCCTATATTCGTGCCCGGGGCCATAGCAGCGACGTGTCCGGCCATCGTGATGAATACTCCCGCGCTGCCGGCTCGGGCGCCGCTCGGCGCAACATAAACAACCACCGGCACACTGGAAGAGAAGATACTCTGGACGATTTCCCGCGTCGCTTCCAACAACCCACCGGGAGTATCGAGCATTATCACCAGGCATTCGGCGCCGTCGCGGTTGGCGCGTTGCACGTTTGCGACGATATAATCCGCTACCGCCGGCGTGATGGCGTGTTTCACCTTCAGGTAGTAAATCGTCCGGGGCTTTTCACTCTCGCCGGTGGCCGGAGGCGATGCTTCCGTTTCCGTCGAAAGAGCTTCAGTCGGCAACATGGCCCAAACGGATACTCCCACCAAAGCCGACAGAAAAACCGTCACAATTAAACCGCGTATGTTCGAATATTTGTTCATATCAAGGTTCCTTCCCGAGAAGTTTCATAACCTTTTGCATGTCATCCCAGACAGGTCTTCTGAGATTCGGATTTCTGAGTATAGCCGCCGGGTGATACGTAGGCATCAGGGGTATTCCGTGATAATCGTGGAATTTGCCGCGTAATCCGCCGATGGCGGTATTTGTTTTAAGCAACGTTTGTGCGGCCCACCTGCCCAGAGCGATGATGACCTTCGGCTTGATCACCTGTATCTGCTGCATCAGGAAAGGCTCGCAAGCCGCAACTTCCGCCGGTCGAGGATCGCGGTTTTTGGGCGGGCGGCACTTGTTTACGTTGGTGATGTAGACCTCTTGCCGGGAATACTTCATGGCCGTGACAATTTTCGTCAATAGCTGCCCCGCTCTGCCCACAAACGGCACGCCCTGGCGGTCTTCCTCCGCTCCAGGCGCTTCGCCGACGAACATAATCTCGGCGTTCTCGGGTCCGGCGCCGAAAACTATCCGCCTGCGGCCTTTGTGCAAATCGCAACGGGTGCATTCGCCCATACGCTCGATTATAGTTTCCAGAGTAAGTCTGTCTTTGTCCAACAAATTTACCTCGCTATCGGCGGATTTGGAATTCGAGCGTTCGAATCCCTTGACCCCGATCTCGGCCTGATAGGTCATGTAGGCTTTCAGGCCGCGAATTATCTCCAAAAGCTCGCCTTCGATTGTTTCGCCCTTTTGCAACCTTTTCACCTCTGGGCTACCCTATTATGTTCAATGGTAGCTGTTATAATAATAATTGCCGTCCTTGTGGCGGCGATTTTTATCCCCGATACTGCGGCGGCGTGGGGCCCGTCGACGCATCTTCTTGTCGGCAAACACGTGCTCGACGCCATGTCCTCGGCGAATTTTCCGGCAGGGCCTTTGCTCACCGCCTACCCGCTCGATTTCCTCTACGGAAGCATCTTCGCGGATATGAACCTCGGCAAGAAATTCCTCTTCTTCGCCCGTCTTGCCCACAACTGGCGTGTCGGGTTTCGACTTCTGGAAAGCGCCGAAACTGAAGCCAACCGCGCCTGCGCTTACGGCTACCTCGCTCACCTGGCCGCCGATACGATTTCCCACAACGAATACGTTCCGATAAAGCTCGTCGAGCAATACCACCAAAAGGGCAAAGGGCACATTTTTTTCGAAGTGGCTTTCGATGCCATGCTTCCATACGATCCTTCGCGTGAGTCCAAGGAGATTGTTCGGGAAGGCTCGGCTAAAAATGACGCCTTCCTTGAAGCCGTGCTTACTCGAACCCTGTTGAGCTTTCAGACCAACCGGAAGATTTATCGCGGCATCCTCAGCTTCAACCGCAACAACGGTATCAGGGCAATCCGCCGGTGGCGCGCTCGCAGCCAGACCGTGGTCGGACATCAAGAGGTTGAAGAATATATGAAAAAGATCGAAGAAACCGTTCAGGACTTCCTTTTGAGGGAAAGAGCCGGAGCTTGTTACGGGATGGACCCTCACGGCAAGGCCATCATCAAACAGGCCATCAAACTGCGGCGTAAGCTCCGAAATAAAATGAATCACGAAAATCTCTCTCCCAATGATGTAAAACAGGCGCTCGAAGCTTTGCGGCCCGGCGCCATCGAGAATCGCTAACTCCTCTTGCGGTTTGCCCATTTTACAACGTGCCGGATTATTTGTTCCGCCGCCTCATCCTTTGTCATAAGCGGGTGAGCTTCCACCCCACCGTCTGAATCCAAGATTTGGATGCGATTGGTGTCGTGATCGAATCCCGAATCGGGAGTGTCGACCTGGTTGGCGACCAGCAGGTCGATGCCTTTTGATTCGAGTTTTTTTCGGGCGTTTTCGAGAAGGTCTTGCGTCTCGGCGGCGAATCCGACCAGAACCTGCTCGGGACGACTTTGGTCGGCCAGCCCTTTGATAATGTCCGGGCATGCAACAAGCTCGATGCTCATTTTGTCGCTTGTGCGTTTTATTTTGGAAGAAACTGCGGATTCGGGGCGATAATCTGCAACGGCGGCAGCCATAATGAGCACATCGGAATTCGGGAAAGTTTCGGCGCACGCCTTGTTCATCTCCTCGGCGCTTTCTACGGTTATAATAGCGGTTCTTGCCGGAGCGGACAGGCTCGTCGAGCCCGACACCAGGGTCACGTCGGCCCCATGCCGAACGGCCGCCCTGGCGATGGCATAACCCATTTTGCCCGAGCTGCGGTTCGATATGTATCTGACGGGGTCTACGGTTTCCCGTGTCGGCCCGGCAGTGACGAGAATTTTCGCACCCGAAAGGTCCTGTTCGGTGAGTGCGGCGCGAAGTTGTTCGATTATTTCCGCCGGATCCGCCAATCTCCCCGGGCCGGTATGACCGCAAGCCAGGTCTCCGACCCCCGGCTCGATGATATGCACGCCGCGTCCTTTGAGCATCTCGATATTTTCTTCGACCGCCGGGTGGGTATACATGTTCGAGTTCATTGCGGGCGCCACCAAAACGGGACAACGCGCAACCAGAAGCATCGAAGTCAGTACATCGTCCGCCAGTCCCAGCGCCATTCTGGAAATAGTGTGCGCGGTGGCCGGAGCGATAAGAATCGCGTCGGCCTCTTCCGGCAGACTGATATGCTCGATTTCAGGCTCCGTGCCGTCGCGGAACATACTAGTGACCACCCGACGGCCCGTCAGCGTCGATAGCGTTTGAGGGCCGATGAATTTGGTGGCCGCTTCAGTCATCACCACCTGTACCCGGGCGCCCGAGCTTATCAATAAGCGAACGATTTCCGCGGCCTTGTAGGCGGCTATGGACCCCGTCACGCCGAGCAGTATTTTTTTATCTTTTAAAACGGCCATTCCGTTTTCCCCCACCTGATTATAATGTGTATTGGCCGGTGACGAAGGGGTTGTATTTTCTCTCGTATCCGATAGTTGTCGGCGGCCCGTGGCCGGAATAAACTTCGAAATCATCCCCCAGCGACATGAGCTTTTCCCGTATGCCCCCAATCAATGCCTCGAAACTTCCGCCGGGGAAGTCCGTACGGCCTATGCTCATGCGGAAAAGCGCGTCTCCGACAATTACCTTGTTCGTGCCGTCGATAACCAGGCATATACCCCCCGGCGAATGGCCCGGGATGTGCAAAACCTTCATTTTTATATCGCCGACTTCGACTATATCTCCTTCTTCCAGTATTCTGTCCGGAGAAGGACTCGGCTCGACGCTCATGCCGAGGCCCGTTCCGATGGCGGCGAGGTTCTCAAGCAGCGGCACTTCGGCTTTATGGATGGCGATGGGGGCGCCGGTGGCCTCGACCAATGCGGCATTACCGCCGACGTGGTCGGGATGAGCATGGGTGTTTACGATCAGTTTCACCTTCAAGCCGAACTTGTTCAATACCATCAATATGCGATCCACGCTACCGCCGGGATCCACGACCACGGCCTCTCTGGTATTCTCATCGCCCACTATGTAGCAATTGGTCATCAACGGACCCGCTTCCAAATACTCAAAAATCATCCTTACAGTACGCCTTTCAATAAAGTAATCCGATAATTACATCAGTACATGGATTATAGGCTAATCCCGCGACAGCGGCAACAATTCGTTATTTTCCCGAGTCCCGCAACTTTTCTCAATTTGAGATTAATCGTGTTGTGGCTTATTGTCTTTTCCTGCTCTTTATTATATGTTGCTTGAACGATATGCCTTATACGGTGGTTCGAAGTATGGATTATTTTTCAGGCAAAGTAGTGTTGGTTACCGGGTCGGCTCGGGGAATAGGGTATGCCACTGCGAAGCTTTTGGGCAGGCGCGGAGCGAAGATCGTACTTTCCGACATTCTAGATGACACCCTTACCGAAGCCGGGAGGCATCTGAAAGCCGAGGGTGTCGATGTCCTGGGCGTCAAATCGGACGTTACCGCCCCTGCCGATTGTAAAACTTTGGTCGGAGCGACCGTGGAGAAGTTCGGTAAGCTGGACGTTCTGGTAAACAACGCCGGGTTGAGCATCGTCGCGAATTTCGATGAGTGCGAGCCTGAAACATGCAAGAAACTCATCGAAGTAAACCTGCTCGGCTCCATCAACATGACCATCGCCGCTCTCGAACAACTCAAATTATCTCGCGGGCACCTGGTTTTCGTATCGAGCGTCAGCGGCATCCGGGCGATTCCCACGGGCAGCCTTTACAGCTCGAGCAAGGCCGCATTGCGAAGTTTTGCCGAATCACTCAGGCTGGAATTTAAGCCCTATGGTATACATGTCGGAGTAATATCGCCGGGGTTCACAACCACCGACCCGTCTAAAACCGTCATGAAAGGCGACGGTACGCCTCGGCCCATAAATCGGCCCGGGCACGACACCCCCGAAGGCGTTGCCCGGGGTATCGCAAAACTCATCGAAAAAAGAGAGCGGGAAAGAGTGCTGACGCCGCTGGGTAAGGCCACTGCGATCCTGCAACGTATCAGCCCGTCGCTATTGGATGTGATATTGGCGGGAAGAGTACTGAAAAACTGAAGGGCCGAATCTATGGATGATACAAGCTCACCAATCTCCACTAACTCCGGTCCCGATGCCTACACCGGCGGCGGCGGTCGTTCACACCGCATATTGATCGTTCTTTTCCTCATATACATGTCCGATTACGCCGACCGCATGGTGGTGTCGAGCATGATCGACTTCATCAAGCGCGATTGGCATATTACCGATGCTCAGGCCGGGTGGCTGATAAGCGTCGTCGTACTGTTTATCACCGTATTCACCATTCCCGCAGCCATTCTCATCGACCGGTGGAGCCGCCGCAAAATGGTTGCGCTTATGACGTTTTTCTGGAGCATTGCGACGCTCGCATGCGCTTTCACGAAAAACTATACCCAGCTTATAATAACGCGGGCGTTTATCGGCATCGGCGAATCCGGCTACGCGCCCGGAGGCTCTGCAATGATTGCGGCGGCATACCCCGAGAAGGATCGCGCGAAATATATGGGTATATGGAACGCCTCCATCCCGCTGGGCGTTGGAATAGGCCTTGCGGCGGGAGGGCTGATCGCAAAGCGCTGGGGATGGCATCACGCGTTCGGTATCGTGGCGCTGCCCGGGATGCTGTTGGCAATAGCCGCCTGGTATTTGCCCGACTATAAGAGCGTACGCCCGGAAGATTCCGCCACGGGGCTGGGCGAAGATCGCGGCTTTAGTGGATTTATTAAACAGTCCATGGGAATTTTGCGTATTCCGTCTCTAACCTGCACATACCTCGGCTTCGCCATGAATGTCAGCGCCACTACGGCTTTGATGACGTGGCTGCCCACTTACTTCGAGCGCGTCGGTAAAGCCGAGCCGGGTAAGGGCGGGGTGTATTCTTCGGCACTGTTCGCACTGGTGCTCATCGGCGCTCCTCTCGGCGGATACTTATCGGATATTCTTCAACGTAAACATAAAAAAGCTCGAATGATATTTCCGGCAGTATCGTCGGTGGCGGCCACGATATTACTGTACGTTTCGTTCTTGAACATCGATAAGCCCTACGCTTTGGGGTTGCTGGCGCTGTACGGCATAACCGTAACCTGCTTCGTGGCTCCCGGCGCCGCAGTTACCCAGGATGTCGTGCACCCGGGACTTCGCGCTTTCAGTTACGGCATGTGCGTTATCGTGCAGCACGTTTTGGGGGATATCTGGTCGCCGCCGCTGATAGGCAAAATCAGCGACATGATCGGGCTCGAAAACGCCGTGCTTTTCGTCCCCGTATATGGAGCGCTGGGGGCGGTTTTTTTCCTTATCGGCAGTCGGTTTTACGAACGGGATTTAAGCCGGGTCGAAAAAGTTCAACTTCAAGCCGAGTAATCAACTATATTCGGTCCACTAAATCGTACGGGCGACCGGCCGGTCGCCCGTACATGGTTGAATGCCAGCCATTTGTGATCTAAAGTCCCTAGTTAACATAATGAAACGTTTGAACCAATATCTGCTGCCCTTAATCATAGCCGGCTCGGTGCTCGGCGCCGTAATGGGTATTTATTTCCCCAAAGCGGCCTTGAAGACCGAGATATTGGGCACTCTTTTTCTGAACGCGCTGTTTTTGCTGGTGGTGCCTCTTATCATTGCGAGTATGACGGCGGGAGTCGCATCGCTCGGTAACGTGAGGAAACTCGGGAAAAGCGGACTGCTTACCATCGCTTATTATATCGTCACCACATGCATGTCGGTGCTGGTAGGGCTCATACTGGTCAACATAATTCAACCGGGCCGGGGCATCGAGCGCTCGATGGACAATTTCCCCGACGCAAGGTACGAAATCACCTCTCGGCCCCTGTCCGGTGGATCGTTCCTCAATCTCACGAGCGATGAGAAGTTTCGCACTACATCCTACGGCAAAGGTTATGTGATAGAGCTGGTCGACCGGAACATTTACGGTGTAATAGACCGCGACGCGCGCATGACCGACAAGTCCGTAGTCGTAACTCGTTGGGTAGGGCCGGGCGACAAGACCGTCGAACCGAAAAATGCCGGTGTCGGCGTTCGGATAGTGCGCAAGACAAAACCTTTCCGAATACGGGACCTTTTGCTGACAATGATACCGAAGAACATCATCCGCGCGATGGTGGACGTTCAGGTTCTGCCCCTTATTATTTTCTCGCTGATATTCGGCGGCGTGCTCACAACGCTCGGCGACCGTGGCAAGCCGGTAATCGACTTCTTCGTCGGGCTTAACGCTGCGGTGATGAGCATGGTGCACATGCTTATGATGGTGGCGCCTATCGGTATCTTCTCGCTCGTGGCGTATCGATTGGGGACGGCGCAACTCACGATGGAAGGCGGGTTCATCGGCGAGTTGATGCGTATGGGCAAGTACGCTTTCACCGTCATTCTGGGCCTGCTCATTCACGGCTTCATCACATTGCCGCTGATTTTGAAATTCATCGGCAAGCGCGATGTGGCAAGTTATGCGCGCAATATGGGAACGGCGCTTATGACCGCATTCAGTACCGCATCGAGCGCTGCGACGCTGCCCATGACCATGGAGGGCGTTGTCGATGAAAACGAAGTGAACGAGCGAACGGCGAGTTTCGTGCTGCCCATCGGGGCTACGATCAACATGGACGGAACGGCGATGTACGAAGCGGTGGCGGCGTTGTTTATCGCGCAGGTTTACGCGATACACCTCGCGCCGTGGCAGCAGGTGCTGGTGTTTTTCACGGCGGTGCTGGCGGGCGTCGGAGCGGCGGCGATACCCGAAGCGGGCCTGGTTACGATGGTGCTGGTGCTCACTTCGGTAGGGCTCCCCACGGAGGGAATCGCCATATTGCTGGCCATCGACTGGTTCCTGGACAGATGCCGTACCACCGTTAATGTTTGGGGAGACGCCGTCGGCGCAGGCGTTATCGACAAAATTATTCCTCTCTCGGAAAGAGAGGAGTAAGGGGGTTGCCAAAAGGGTGAAGGAGAACTAATCTCGAACAATGCATCCCGAAGAAATAACCCTTAAATGGTTGGGCGCCGCCGGATTCGAGCTTCGTTTCGGCAAACGGCAGGCGCTTGTGGATCCGTTTTTATCGAGGCCTTACGACGCTAAGCCGCGCTTGCCTATCACACGGCAGGATTACAAGGACTTCGACCTGCTTATCGCCACTCACACGCATTTCGACCACTTCGCCGACGTGCCTTACCTGGCGGCGACCGTCGATGCGCCCGTCTACCTGCCCCGATGCGGCAGGAAAGACATAAAAAAGGAATGGAGATCGTTGCACCGCTCCGCGAGAACGGGCAATCCCGACAAGTGGCATTCGCTCGAAGATACCGGCCGGATTCGCCTGGACGAATTGACGGTCACGCCGTTAAAGACTTTCCATGAGGTGTTCGACGCTCCCATGGTTTTGGGAGCCGTCAAGCGTATATTTAACCACAGCCCTCGCAGCGAGGCCGTCAAACGCGGCTTAAACCTTGCCACCACTCATCCGTACGGCCCGAACTACGCCATGCATTTCGATTGGCGCTCGCGTGGGTCGAGGATGCTTTTTTTCGGCAGCCTTTCGCGTCACGTGTATCGCGTCAGCGCCGAGTTGGGCCAAAGCGACGTGCTCGCGATACCATATTGCCCCGCCAACCGGCAATGGATGAAGGAGTCGGCAAGGCTGGTGCAGCGTTTTCAGCCGAAAGCGATCATGGTGCACCACTTCGACCTGTGGCTGCCGCCTATCACCAATGATCTCGATCTCAAGAAATGGCGAGACAAAATGCAGGCGCGTTTCCCGGGACTACCCATATACTTCCCCAAGCCGCTCAAGGAGTTCACTCTCGAAGACGTGCTGGCAGGCAAATAACAACGCGGGTAAATTCCCGTCACACACCGCACAAGCCGACTTCCGGAGTGCCGTAAAATTATTCCGCCCGGGATGCACGCTGTTCGGATCTCTTCAACAGGCTTTATTACTTCCGATTGCATTTCGGTTTGATGCAGTAATAAATGCTATCATCTTTCATTAAGCCACACTTAATTACCATATCGAAACCCAATTGCTTGGCGTAATCGTGCACTGTCACGTCGAACCCCACACTTTCAAGCCTGTCAATATAGTCGATCCCGTAAATTCTGAGATGGTCGAATTGTCCGAAAACCCGCTCCCTGTCACTTGGAGAGATTATAGAGGGATCTTCGTATGTGTATTTACGCTTTTTATCTATTGGAACCTGAATTATAGCCCACCCGCCGGGCTTTAATATCCTGAACATTTCTCTAATTGCCTTATGATCGTCCGGGACGTGTTCCAAAACGTGGCTGCATAATATTACGTCGAAGGCATCGTCCTCAAAAGGCGTGTTTGTGATGTCGCTCTTTACTGACGCAATCGGTGAAGACAGGTCGGTAGTTACGTAGTTGAGATTAGGCAGCGTGACAAGAAAATCCTTTAATATATTCTCCGGAGCGAAATGCAGTACATTCAGTCTATCTGAAAAAAGATTGGTTTGTTTTAAATAGACGCACTCTTCATCTGTAAAA
>CAZDAF010000013.1:0-24679 GCA_964503115.1 uncultured bacterium | reverse complement strand
TCATCAATATCCTTCCGAAAAAACATTACCATGCCATTAACCGGGAATCAGGGTAATTACCCCAACCATCAAGCCAGGGTATTGACTTATATGCAAAATAGTGTTATAATATGATGAAATATCCTGTTGCCGAAAAGCCGACCGGTTCCGAAAGGACCGGAAGGAAAGCCCAAGGCGCTTGGAAAAGGCTTATGGGTTGCCGAAGAATGGGAGTAATAAGAAAAACCAGGCAACAGGAAGCCTGGTTTTTTATTGCATCATGGGAAATGGAGGATAGGCACGGATGATGCTCGAAGGGCTTGAGGGATATAATCATCTTGTGGAGCTCATTAGGCCGTATCGCGACTTGAGAGGGTTCTATTTCGGCGTGCGATCCGTATTGTACAAAATGTGCACACCGTCCGATAGTAACGGGACCACCTACACACGACTGCGAGAAATAAAAACTCAGCAAAAGAAAAACGGCCTATCCATAGATTACAGGCCATTCAGGAAAAATAACATTTACCGTATAAGCTACGCGGCAAACACTCAAAGCGAGCTTCTGAAACCTCTTTTGAATCCGGCTCAACAAGGCGAAGAAAAACTGGGGGGATATTTCGATAAGAAGGCCTTTAATTTAATCTTCCAGGTTATGGAGGATGTCATATCTTGCATAAAGTCCGGGGGAGGGGAATTTCAGTTACGAGAGGTTAAGTGCTCGGACGGCCTCAAGGGGGTTTTGAAAAGAGCCGTTGATAAAGAAGGCGATAAAGTTATTCTCAGTTACAGGTTTTATCTTCAGGACTTTTTCGGGAAGGAAGTACCCGCAGAGGAAATTAAGGTTTTTTTCGCCTAGAATCCAATCGTCCGATTTCATCATCATTTGATAAACGTATTTTATTTCGGTCATTGATTTAAGTTTGCTTCTCCATTATAATTCCTTATCGAGAAATAATATTTATTAAACCCGCTGGAGGGATGGGTATGCCCGGCAGTCGTCGAAAAAGCGTGAGAAATTACTTGTTAAGAGGATGTTTCCTCGCAAGTATCATGGGGTTTATCGGCGTGACGTGGTTTTTCATGGGAGCCTTTGACGTCACTGTAGCTCACTTAAGGGCGATGATTATTCCAGCCATCTTCCTCCTCATGATTGACGCATTCGTACAATTCTTCGCCAACGAACGCCTTCTCGGAAATTTTTTCAAATGGATCGAAGAAAAAGACAACGAAGAAGGAAGGGAACCGCCTTTACCATTGGCGCGTAAGGCGCAGGTGGAAGTAATAAAATTTCCCCTTTATGGAACCATGGTCAGCATGGGTTTGTGGTTTTTAACGGGTTTTGTTTTGGTGCTGATTTTATTGATAGCAAGCGATGTTTTCGGGGGACGGCACCTTGTGACGATATTCGTGTCGACAATCGGCGGCGGCGCCGTGTCCATAGTGTTCCAGTATTACTTCTACAAGGTGATATTTCATCGGGAATGCCCGGATTTAATCGGGGTTCAAACCGGGTTGTTGACTGAGCGGGAGAATGTAAGGCAAATAAGTTTCAGCACCAAGTTACTTGTCAGCTTCCTGGTGCTGATGACGGTCGGCCTGGTTTATACGGCTATGATGGCCGGTAACCGTGCGAGAGACGCATTATTAAAAAGACAAACGCAGCTCCTTAAACCTGTGGCCGGGCAGGTGATGAAAATGCGCTCACAGAAAAAATCCAATCGCGAGATAAACGCTTACCTCGAGCGCATGTCGTATTACCTGGGTGAGGATGTATTCCTGTTCGACAACGAAGGGCGGGTGATACATGGAAAACTGTCGGAGGGATTGGATCAGGATACAATCAAGGGTTTCCTGGAGGAATTCGAAAGCTTCATTACATCCTTGCTGAGGATTTTTATGCGAGGAGTGGACTATAAATCCCGCAATCTTCCCTCTTCCAGCGATATGTTCGTCTGGATGCCGCTCGAGAATCTATCTATAGGAACGGTATTTCGCGGGGCCATGGCCCGTTCGGCGCTAACCAATTTCGGTCGAATTTTCATAGTTCTCGTTATCCTTGCGTTCGGCGTGGCTGTATGGGTGACGCGGCTGGCGGCAAACGACGTCAGTGGGCCGTTGCGCAGGGTTGTGCACATGACCAGGGAAATAGCCAAGGGCGACTTCAGCAAAGATATCGCCTTGTTGAGCGAGGATGAGTTGGCGGATCTGGCTGCCGGGCTGATCACTATGGTGGACGGGTTACGCGGCCTGGTGGCAAGGGTCGGGCGGGCTGCGGAGCAGGTGGACGGGGCGTCGAAAAGTATAACTCGAAGTCAGAAAGACGTCTCGGAAGGCACTCATGAACAGGCCCGCGTCGTCGAGGACAATACCCTCGCCGTCGCCACCATGGAAGAGGTCGTGGCCACTATTTCCGAAAATGTCGAAGTGATGGCGGTAAACGCTCAACAAAGCGCAAAGGTCATCATCGAAATGGAAGAAATTTCCAAAGAAGTTAGCGACAACATCGCCGAGTTGAACAACTCGGTGGAAAGCACCACCAGCGCCATTTACGAGATGAACGCCACTTTCAAGGAGATAAACGAAAGTGTCGAGGCGTTATCGGGCGCCAGCGAGGAGACCGCCGCAAGCATGCTCCAGATGGATCGAGCTATCAAAGAAGTCGAGGAGCGGGCAAAGCAAACCCTGGACCTTTCTGAAAACGTGACTAAAGACGCCATCGAGGGCGTATCGAGCGTGCAAAGCACCATCGAGGGAATAGGACGCGTTGAAGAAGGGGTAAGAGAGGCTACCGAAGTCATCAACCGGCTCGGGATGCTAGCCGAGGAGATCGGAGAGATTGTCGCAGTCATCAACGACATAGCCGATCAAACAAACCTGTTGGCATTGAACGCGGCTATTATCGCCGCCCAGGCCGGAGAGCGAGGGCGAGGGTTTGCGGTTGTGGCGGATGAAATAAAGAAACTCAGCGACCGAACTACCTCCTCGACAAAGGAAATTCGTGAACTTATTTCTACGGTGCAGGGGGAAGCGCAAAGCGCCGTAAGTCTGATGGATCGCGAGAGCCAGAATGTCGAGGATGGCGTAAACCTCGCTTTCCAGGCCGGACAAGCCCTCGAGAAGATACATCGCAGCGCGCAGTCTTCAGTGGAAATGGTACGCATGATAGCAAAAACCACCGGGGAGCAAGCGAGCAATTCGAAGCGCGTCACATCGGCAGTCGAAGCCATTGCCGAGCGTGTTGCGCTGATTGCAAGCTCCATAAACGAACAGGCCCGGGGCGCTGAGCAGATTTCGACCGCTGCGGCGGAAATGAAGGAAATCGCTCCAATGGTACACTTGAAAGCGCAAAAACAGGTCGAAAGCGGAAGACAGGTAACTCTCGCAATGGAAAATATCAGCGAGATGATCAGTTATGTACAAAAAAGCCAGGAACGTCAACGCGAACAGGCGTCCAAGATCATGTCCTCCATGGGACAGATAAAAACAGTGTGCCAAACCAACGTCGAGGCCGTTACGAAGCTGGATGGCACAGTTAATGCCCTCGTTAGACAATCACTGTCGCTCAGGGATGAGATCAAGCGATTCCGGTTGCCGCAGGAAGAGATCGAGGTCGAGTTTGACGAGGCGACCGAGTGAAAAGGAAGTCCGGCGCCACGGAGAAATTTGTCCGAACGGATCCGTATGGGTTTGTCCGTGCTTGTTTCCGGTTCCTTCCCGTCGCGTGGATTCATAAAACACCTGGAGGCCGACAAACTTGAAGCGACAAAAATGGCTGGTGACCAGCGCACTCCCATACGCCAACGGACCTATACACTTCGGGCACGTCGTGGGAGCATACCTTCCCGCAGACATATTCGTCCGGCACCTCAAGCTCAGCGGAGAGGACGTCATCTATATATGCGGCACCGACGAGCATGGCATTGCCATCACCATCGCGGCGGAGCAGGCCGGATCTTCACCAAAGGAACACGTCGATAAGTACTATGAGGTCATAAAGGGAATTTTCGATTCTTTCCGGATCGAGTTCAATAACTTCAGCCGCACTACGTGGCCACCGCATTACGAACTATCCCGGAAGTTCTTCACGGAGTTGCACGAACAAGGCTATATTTCAGAGAAGGAAACCGAGGAATTTTATTGCTCGAAATGCCGCCGGTTCCTTGCGGATCGATATATAACGGGCACTTGCCCTAAGTGCGGCTTCGAACACGCCCGTGGAGACGAGTGTCCCGGCTGCGGCGCATGGCTCAAGCCGAAAGAACTGGTCGAGCCGAAATGCAAGATCGACAACTCGGAGCCGGAACTTAAGAAAACGAGGCACTATTATCTTCGCCTGCAGGATTTCTCCGAAAAACTTAAAAACTGGCTTGCGGACAAAAAGGAATGGAAGGAAAACGTAAAGAAGTTCGTCAACAACATGATCGACCAGGGTCTCGAGGAGAGGCCCATCACCCGCGATCTCGACTGGGGCATCCCCTTGCCTCTACCCGACACGGAAGGAAAGGTGTTATACGTCTGGTTCGACGCTCCTATCGGCTACATTTCCAGCACCCGCGAGTGGGCGGAAAAGCGGGGCGAACCGGACCTGTGGGAAAAATACTGGCTGGACCCCGACACGCATCTTGTTCATTTCATCGGTAAGGATAACATTCCCTTTCATTGCATTGTGTGGCCGGCAATGCTCATGGGTCAAAAAACCCGCTATGTGATGCCCGAAAACGTGCCGGCAAATGAGTTTCTCAACCTTGAGGGAAGACCTTTCTCGAAGGGAGATAATTGGTACATTGACCTCGAAGGCTTCTTCGTAAAATACCCGAGGGACGCCATTCGTTACACACTTTGCTCGAATATGCCCGAGGGCCGGGACACCGATTTCAAATGGAAGGATTTTCAGACACGCACCAACAGTGAATTGGCCGATATTTACGGCAACCTAGTGCATCGCACTCTGAGATTTATCGAGTTATACCGCGATGGGAAAATTCCGCCGTCCGGGCCGCTCGACGAAACCGACCGTGATATGATCGGTCTGGCGGAAGAAACACTCGGGAAGGTGAAGGGATTTATCAGGAACTACGAGTTTCGCAAAGCGCTCTTCGATATTATGGAACTGGCAAGGGCCGGTAACAAATATATCGACGACAAACAACCGTGGCGCACCCGCAAGGAAGCGCCTGAGGATTGCTCAAGCACGTTGCATGTGGCCGCCAGGATGCTTACTTTGCTGGCGTACGCCACCTGGCCTTTCCTCCCGGACACCGCTGAAAAGCTTTGGGCGATGCTGGGAATGGAGGGAGATATTACGGACGTTAAATGGGACGAGGCTTCGGGCATCGATCCGCGCCCCGACCAGCCGCTTGGGAAGGTCGAGGTGCTTTTCTCGAAGATACCCGACGAACTCATCGACGAAGAAATAAAAAAACTGAAATCCGCTCTGCCGGAGGAAGGAGAAAAAGAAGCTGTGGTTGATATCGAGCCATTGGCCCAAAACGTCGTTTCATTCGAGGATTTCAAGGGTTTAGATATACGAGCGGCTGTGGTGGTTAGTGCCGAAGCCGTTCCAAAGACGGACAAGTTGCTCAAACTCGAGGTAAACATAGGCGCCGAGGTACGACAAATCGTCGCGGGTATCGCCGAATATTACAAGCCGGAAGAACTCGTGGGTCGCGCGGTAGTGGTGCTTGTAAACCTTAAGCCGCGCAAGCTGAGGGGAATAGAGTCTCGGGGGATGTTATTGGCCGCAGAATGCGGCGATAAGCTTCGGCTTGTTACACTCGATGGGGATATGCCGCCCGGCGCGAAAATAAGCTGAAAACTATCAAGGAGGTTAAGATGCCCAGGCTGGGAATTAACATCGATCATGTCGCAACGCTGCGAGAGGCGCGAAAGACTTACGAGCCCGACCCGATCACCGCTGCAGCTCTGGTGGAAATGGCCGGAGCGGACGGAATAACGGTACACCTGCGCGAAGACAGGCGGCATATACAGGATCGCGATTTGAGGCTGCTCAAGGAAACGGTGACCACTCTCTTAAATCTCGAAATGGCCGCCACCGGCGAAATGGTAAAAATCGCGCTCTACATCAAGCCCGCACAGGCCACTCTGGTGCCGGAGAAACGTGAGGAAGTTACCACCGAAGGCGGCCTCGACATCGTGAAAAATTTGGACCAGATAAAAAAAACCGTAACTATGCTGAAGGACGGCGATCTCCGCACCAGCCTCTTCATAGACCCGGATATCGACCAGGTGAAGGCATCCTATAAGGCCGGTGCGGACGCCGTCGAGATACACACCGGCAGGTATTCGGAAGCGAGAACTCCAGCTACCGTCAGGGAAGAGCTCGACGCTATCGGAAACGCGGTCCGTACCGCCAAGAAAATCGGATTGGCCGTCCATGCAGGCCATGGAATCAACTACCACAACGTCAAACCGCTGGTCGCCATGCCCGACATCGAGGAGTTTAACATCGGCCACACAATAATCAGCCGCGCCGTTTTTGTCGGAATATCGCAGGCGGTGCGCGAAATGGTCGAGCTTGTTCAAGGAGTGTAAGCTGATGCTGGTCGGATTCGGCCAGGACATAGTGGATGCACGCAGGATAAAGCAGGTGCTCGAACGCTTCGGTAAAAGGTTCCTCGATCGCATATTTACCGAAGGAGAGAGCAATTACTGCATGGCTCGACGCAGGCCCGAACTGCATCTTGCCGCCCGATTCGGGGCCAAGGAGTCTTTCGTCAAGGCCGTCGGCACACGCCGCGGCATCAGGTGGATCGATGTCGAGGTGGCCGGAAAAGGCGGGCCGCCAAAGATCTTATTGCACGGAGGGGCGAAAAAAATCGCCGAAAAAAAAGGAGTCGAGAAAATTCACCTTACCCTGGCGCATGACGCCGACCTGGGTATAGCCGGGATGATACTGGAGGGCCGACCAAGTGACGAATGATTTACTCGCAACCGCCGATGTGATGAGGGAAATCGACCGCACCGCCATCGAGGATTACGGCGTGCCGGGAGCGGTGCTCATGGAAAACGCAGGAGCTGGTACGGCAAAGGCCATACTTCAGCATTGGCCCGATGTCCAAAGGGTGGCGATTATCGCCGGTAGCGGCAACAACGGCGGAGACGGTTACGTCATTGCAAGACACCTGATAAACAATGGAGTCGAGGCGGTCACCTACATGCCGGCGGATCGGGAAAAAATCAGGGGAGACGCCCGCATAAATCTCGACGTGCTCGGCAAAATGAACACCCTTATTTTGGACGTGCACAGCGAAAAAGACATCGGCCTGTTTCGAGAAGCACTCCATGATTATGACCTCGTGGTGGATGCCATGCTCGGCACCGGCCTTAAAAAGGATTTGAAGGGTTTATACAGGGAGTGTGTCGAGGTTATCAACGCCGCTCGATTGCCGGTATGCGCCGCGGATATACCTTCGGGGTTAAGCTCGGACACCGGCAAGCCGATGGGCGAAGCCGTCCGGGCGGATATGACTTGCACGTACGGACTTTTAAAAATAGGGCAGGTGATTTATCCGGGCGCCGAATATGTCGGCGACCTCGTGCTTGTGGATATAGGGTTACCCCGGGAGGTAGTCGAACAACTGGGAGGGTCGAACAGGCTTCTTATGAAGGAATACGTCGCCGGCCTCTTGCCCGCGCGCCTTACCCGTTCCCACAAGGGCGACTTCGGCCACCTGCTCGTGGTGGCGGCGTCTCCCGGGAAGACCGGCGCGGCGGCGATGTGCGCCGATGCCGCCGTCAGGTCCGGCGCGGGGTTGGTTACCGCAGCGGTACCGGCAAGCCTCAATCCAATTCTCGAAGCGAAACTCACCGAAGCTATGACGCTCCCGGTCGCAGATGGCGGAAGCGGCTATATTACACCCGATGCATGGAAGGATATCAATCGCGCGCTCGAACGCGCCAATGCTCTGGCAGTCGGCCCGGGACTGGCTGCCGAATCGGGCACCAGGGAACTGTTCTTTAAGCTTTTGGCCGAATCCGACTTGCCGACGGTTATAGACGCCGACGGCTTGAATATACTGGCTACTGACGTCGATGCTTTGAAGCCCGTCGGTTCTCGCGTTGTGCTGACTCCGCACCCGGGTGAAATGGCCCGGCTGCTGAACACATCGACTAAAGAGGTGCAAGCGGATCGTATAGGCGCGGCACGCGGCCTGGCGGAGCGTACCGGCGCGGTGGTGCTGCTTAAAGGCGCAAGGTCCATTATCGCCGCGCCGGACGGAGTGATTGCCGTGAACCCCACCGGCAACCCGGGGATGGCGTCCGGCGGTACGGGCGACGTTTTGACGGGCATCATCGGAGCATTGCTGGCACAGGGCGTCGAGCCTTTCGATGCAGCTTGCGCCGGAGCATGGATTCACGGCAGGGCGGGGGACATTTGTGCTCAAGACCTCGGCCAAATTTCGATGATGGCGGGCGATATGATAGATGCATTGCCGGAAGTGTTCCTCGAACTTACCTCGAATAACGAGGAGCACGACCGTGATCAGTGATCACACTCTTAAATCGTAACTGACTGCGTCATTAAGTGGTGTGTGCCGGATTTCTTTATTTTATCCAATAGCAAAAGTGGCGCCTCCAATTCATTACAAAGATCAATAGGAGGAACAAAGATGGGGAAAAAGCGCTGGTTACCAATAATAGCCGGTCTGTTCTTAATATTGCTGATTGCAGGTGTTGTGTTTTCGTTGTCATCGCCGAGTATTCTTGAAGGAAAGGCAAGCGCATGGCTGGTGCAACGGATATCCTCGACTCAAGATAACTTCAAAGAGTCCCAACTCATCAGAGTTGTGGTAGAACCGGCAGATATCAGTCTCTACCGGAAAATTCTTCCTGAACAGTTCGACATGCCTGAGCATCCGATGGTAGAACTGGTAATGATAGACCAGATTGATGTCGGCCCATGGCCGTTGACTCCATACCAGGAAGGTTGTGTAAGCCTGAGATGTAAGTATAAGGGCGAAGAAGGCTGGTTTATAACATCTTTACCGGTGAGTAAATGGGTTGCTTGTTATGCCGGCCGAACCATGGGATACCCCAAGTATGTCGCTGATGAGGTAATTTTTAAGCAAATAACGAAAGTTTGGAGAGGTGAAGTAATCCATAACTGCCGAAAACGGCTGCTTTTGGAGTTCACTCCGGGGGAGTGGGTGGAGTCTCCCACCTGGGTGAAAAAGGGGTGGAATATAGACGGTCCGGTCTTAAATCTGATGCCCCCCGGTGTGGGTCCCGATGTTGTGAGGATAGGATCTTCAAGCAAGGTGCAACCAAATACGGTTGAGGAAAAAGGAATGGTTCGTATCTCCATCGGCCCGGACGAGCCATGGGCGGGCCTGGTACCACCCGGAACCGTAGCTCCGGGCACGTTCGTAAAAAACAAAGGCGGCCGCAGCCTCGTACCGGAGAAAAAATCTTAGCGCAGTTGGAAAGGAAAATGCCGGCTCGCCGAATAGAAGTCACACCCAGTTTGCCCTGACCTCGTCAAAATGTGGAACATTTACGATCTCTATTGCAATCATACCGGGGTCTGCCTGTCCTATACCAAGCTCGGCCGAATAATAAATCTGAACCTGATCCCAAACGTTCCTGGTAACGTAAGGCAACGTAACCTTGTTCTCTGCTCCGAAGAGCTTGAGAACCGACAGCGCCACTGAATCGCAAGCCACACGATCTCTGCTCGCCAGAATCAGGTTGGGGCTATCCCAAATACCCCTTTTATAGAAAGGATCACCCTGATAAATTCCGTCACCAGGACCGCCCCTGACCATTATGGTTGTAGCGTCCACTATGTTAATTAAGGGTTTGGCGCACAGGTTGAGTTCGGCGATTTTTTCGGAAATATTTTTCGTATGCAGTGCGTTTGGCCCCTGCATACGTCGATCCTCAAGATGGCATATTCCCACAAACGACTTAAGGCAGCAAGTGAACTCGGCATAAGTCGAATCATGATTCTTTAGAACTGGAACATTAATTAAATGATCGACCTCGTTGAGTATTACGGGTATGCGGAATCCTTTGCTCCAATGGCGTTTTTTAGGAAAAAACCGTACGTGCTCCGAGTGCGTCCACGGAAACGGTTCGGCGCCTTCTTCTCTGCACACCTTGACAAATCCGGCAGTGTAAAATGCCATTTCGGTCATGAAAGCCGCGCTGTCGCCGACTATGGGATATGCGCCGCGTTCCTTAACCAAGCGAATCACCGCCCGGACGACTTCGGGGTTGGTGGTAATCCTTCCGGGTAAAATGTCCCTGATGGCCGGGCCGTTTATGTTGGGTTTGATCATAACCCGCTGGCCGCGTTCGATTTCGGATAGGCCGCCCGCCGCTCTGACGGCCTCGCGTACAGCCTTCTCGATGGAATCCCGAACCCCGACCACGCTAACCACCGCTTTGGGCATGGGCGGGTAAATACGCGTGGGCGGCAGCGGCTCAGGATCAAAGGCTCGATGCCTCTTATCGTTGAGATATGGTGGCACATCCAAATCATGCTGCCAGCCGGTAAAACCGGGTGAAAGCATGGCCAGGAGCGAGATCGACGCGCCGGATTTGATAAATCGCCGTCGGTCGAATTTCTGCTTTTCATTTCCATCGCCCATGGTCAAACTCCCGATCATTTTATAACATTTTGGAAGGTAACATCTTTTTTTATGATTAACCCTTTACAATCACAAGAGCTTGTTTTAACCTTTTACCTCTTGATGGGAAACGGATCGGTAGAGGCGCAAGGAAAGGTGGTAATCAGCACGAACCCCGACGGGACGCGCGAGATCGGTAAAAAACTGGGGTTGCTGCTGGGGCCAGGCGATTTGGTGGCGCTGGCGGGACCGCTTGGGGCGGGCAAAACCGTGTTCGTAAAAGGGATGGCTTCGGGATTGGGAGTCGAGGAGGAGGTAACCAGCCCATCGTTCAACATCGTCATCGAGTATCGGGGACGGGCGCCGTTTTACCACGTGGATTTCTATCGCCTCGGCATCGAGTCGGAAGCCATCGGCGTTGGTGTCGAGGAATATATCTACGGGGAAGGCGTGACGGCTATCGAGTGGGCGGACAGGTTCCCGAACCTGTTGCCACCTCGAAGGCTTGATGTACGGATAGATTTTGGAAAAAAAGATCAGGAAAGAGTGCTTATGTTTATGCCCCATGGAAAAAGGATGGAAGAGATAGCAACGTTGCTTTTATAAAACGAGTTTGTATGAAGTTATTGGCAAAGGGCGCCGCAGGCAAACTCGCTAAAGCTCATTTCGCCCATGGTGGTAAACGGTGTTCTTTCTATGATCGGTACACCGGACAAGGGATTTAAATCTCTCGTCTGAATGGTAAGGAGGTTATCGAATTTAGATGTCCCTGATAGTTCAGAAATACGGCGGCACGTCGGTGGCGGACCTTGCTCACATAAGGAACGTTGCGAAAAGGGTGATCGGCTACAAGAAGCGCGGGCACGATGTGGTGGTGGTGGTGAGCGCCATGGCCGGGGAAACGGATCGCCTGATAGGTCTGGCGGACGAAATCAGCCCCGCTCACGACGAGCGCGAGCATGACGCACTGGTAAGCACCGGCGAGCAGGTAAGCTCCGCACTGTTAGCCATGACGATAATCGAAATGGGCACAAAGACGCGATCTCTACAAGGTCACCAGGTCAGTATCGGCACGGACAACGGCTATATGCGGGCGCGAATTACCGATGTGGATGTGAAGAAGATCGGAAAACTGCTCAAAAGCGGCCATGTCGTGGTTGTGGCGGGTTTCCAGGGTATCGATCCTGAAGGAAACATCACCACCCTGGGTCGCGGCGGGTCGGATACCACCGCCGTGGCGCTGGCGGCCAAATTGAAAGCGGACGAATGCGAAATATTCACGGATGTGGATGGAGTGTATACCGCCGACCCGAGGTTATGCTCGGATGCAAAAAAAATACACAATATCAGTTATGAAGAAATGATCGAACTCGCCAGCATGGGTAGCAAGATTCTGCATATTCGTGCCGTCGAGTTCGCCATGAAATATGATGTGACCCTTCATGTCCGGTCAAGTCTTTCGGACAAAGAAGGCACCATAGTTACCTCGGAGGATATTGAAATGGAAAAGATGGTTGTCACCGCCGTGGCGCATGATTCCAACCAGGCGAAAATAACGCTGGTGGGAGTACCCGACCGGCCGGGAGTGGCGTATCGTATTTTCGAGCCGGTCAGTGCCGTGGGTATTTCGGTGGACATGATTATTCAGAATGTGTCCCAAGAGGGGTTCACTGACCTGACGTTCACCGTACGGAAAACCGACTATCGCAAGACGCTCGAGCTGGTGAAGCCGGTGTGCGATGGATTGGGGGCCGAGGATGTCCTCGGCGATCCGGATATCGCCAAGGTGAGCGTCGTCGGCGTCGGGATGCGCTCGCACGCTGGAGCGGCTACCACCATGTTCGAAGCGTTGTCGAAAGCAGGTATCAATATAAATATGATTTCCACCAGCGAGATCAAGATAAGCTGCATAATAAACGAGAGGTACACCGAGCTTGCCGTCAGGGTTTTGCACGATGCTTTCAAGTTGAAGAAGAAACGAGCCAAGGCAGTCAAAAAGCCTGTTCGAAAGAGGAAGAAAAATTGAGCCGCACTATACTCATATCGGTTTTATTTGTATCGCTGGTTTGTTTTGTATGTTGCTCGAAGCGCGATTCGGGGCCGGTGGTAATTTCTACCGCACCTGCCACAGGCGCGGCGGCGCCGATCCCGACGGAGACGGAGGCACTGCCCACAACGCCGGAGGTAACACTCGACACCACGCCCGTCGAAACCTTGCCGACAACTTCGGAAGTTGAAGTGTCGATGGCCGTCGAGGTTATATCAACAGGGGAAGCGGACGTCGAACTTACCGCTACCGCCGAGGTGGAAATAGACGCCGGGGGTATGGACTCTTCAAGTTGTTTCAGGGGAATTTGCCTCGGAATGAGCCTTGAACAGGTAACGCAGGTCGTCACATCCGAGGTCGAACTCGAGGTGGAAGGACAAAGTCAAAGTTGCAAACCCGGCGGGGTGCGAGAGCTGCCGATACCGCGTGCGAAAGCCAAAGCGAAACGATACGTTCATAATAACCCGTGCGGTGGGCTGATGGATCATGCAACTTTCCATTTCCACAAAGATCGCCTTATCGCTTATTACGCATATTTCGATCGGCGGTATTTTCATACCATCGATCCCAACGTTATTGTCGGAGAATTAAAAGAGCTTTTCGGGGAGCCGACGCGTGAGGGATGGTATACTCCCGGCAAGCGGGGTTTCATCGAGTGGGGAGACGAGGGCAGGAAAATTTCTCTGGAAATCTTGGGGTCCATGCCGTTTGTTTTGAAAATAGTGGACCTGACCGCCTTCTGTGAGGAGCAGGATTCTACCACGGAATAAAACGCCAATCAGCCAAAAGAAGCAATATATCGAACGTTCGATAGTTGAGTTAAAATGAAGAAAATAGCTATATACGACACTACGTTGCGCGACGGGGCGCAGGCTGAGGACGTGACTTTCAGCGTCGAGGACAAGCTGCGTATAACCGAGCGATTGGACGATCTGGGCGTTGCGTATATCGAGGGCGGATGGCCGGGGTCGAACCCCCGAGACGCCGAATACTTCCGAAGCGTCAAAAATGTATCATTGCGGCACGCGACTATTGTGGCTTTCTGCTCGACTCGACGCGCGGGAGCGAAATGCTCGAAGGACGCCAATCTGCAGGCGATATTAAAATCGGGAGCGCCGGTCGCAACCGTAGTGGGCAAGGCGTGGGATTTTCATGTGCTACACGCGCTCGGAACCACCATGGAAGAACACCTCGGCGCTATTTACGAAACAATCGCCTACCTGAAAAAGAGACTTGATACGGTTTTTTTCGATGCCGAGCACTCCTTCGATGGGTATCGTGCCAATGCGGATTATGCTATGGCGTCTCTTGAGGCGGCGCAGGACGCCGGCGCGGATTGCCTGTGCCTGTGCGATACCAACGGCGGCAGGATGCCTTTAGATGTCGTTCAGGTTGTCCGCGATGTAGCGTCCAAGGTTTCGGTTCCGATAGGTATCCATTGCCACAACGACTCGGGAACGGCAGTGGCCGCGTCAATTGCGGCGGTGATCGAGGGCGCGCGGCAGGTTCAGGGAACGATAAACGGTCTCGGCGAGCGATGCGGAAACGCCGATCTGTGCTCGATTATTCCGAACCTCCAACTGAAACTCGACTTTCATTGCATCCCTTCCGCCAATCTGTCGAAACTCAAGGACATCAGCCGTTTTGTTTATGAAATGACCAATTTGCCTCCGCCCAAGCATCAGCCCTTTGTGGGCGACAGCGCATTTGCGCATAAGGGCGGGTTACACGTCAGCGCGGTCAAAAAACATAACCGCACCTACGAACATATCTCCCCGGAATCGGTGGGAAATGTCCGCCGGATACTCATCAGCGACCTTGCCGGTCGGAGTAATATCGAGGCTAAGGCGCGGCAGTTCGGATTGAAAATCAAGAGCAGGGATCCCGAGGTCAAAACCATTCTCGAGCAAGTCAAGGATCTGGAAAACCGGGGTTACCAGTTCGAGGGCGCTGAGGCCAGCTTCGAGTTGCTTATGAGGGGCGCTTTCGGCAGGCGCAAGCGATTTTTCGAACTGCACGGCTTTCGGGTAATTGATGAAAAGCGCAGCGGGGAAGTGGAACCTTATGTCGAGGCCACCGTAATGGTCGAGGTGGGCGGCAGGATCGCCCACACCGCCGCCGTCGGCAACGGGCCGGTTAACGCCCTGGACAACGCGTTGCGAAAAGCGCTCGAGCTGTTTTACCCGTCGTTGAATGATGTGGAGCTCTTGGACTACAAAGTGCGGGTTTTGCCCTCGAATGCCGGAACCGCCAGCCAGGTGCGGGTTCTGATCGAGTCCACCGACGGAGTGGATAAATGGGGCACGGTCGGAGTAAGCGAAAACATCATCGAGGCAAGCTACGAGGCGCTGGTGGATTCCATCGACTACAAGCTATATAAGGACGAAAAGCGCAAAAAATCAAAATTGCGGAAGCAAAAGAAAAAGACCGGATAAAAATCATCTCGAGCAATATTTCATTATCGCAAATCGGTATTTTACTTATTCGGAGAGGCGCTACCTTGAGGGTAGAGTTGTCTTTATAACTCGAAAAAATTCCTCTGCCACTATCTTCGCTCCCAGTGCATTGAGGTGACATTCATCAACGAAATATTTCGACGACGGCGGGATGATTTTAGCGATGTCCACCAGGGGAGTAGCCGTCTCCATCGCCAATTCTCTCACTGCATCGTTATGCAACTGCAGGCCCTTAGTAAACTCTTCTACTGAATTGGGAGGCCTGTAAAATTCGATCATTGTTTCCCGTGGGGGTGGATTTTCCGGCGTGAACGATATTGCAAGAGTCGCCAGAATAGGCTTTGCGCCCACACTTCGGCTGATGGCGACCATGGAGCGCAGGTTGCGTTGGAAAGCCTTAACCGAAGGATATTTGATTTCGCTTTTTTCACGCTGCATAACCCGCTGTTTAGACCGGGTTAAACCCTTCGGCATCGAAGCGAAGCACATAACCGAATGACTGCATAAATAGCTGATTTTTAAGGATACTTTCCCCAGCGGCGTTTCTTCGTAAAAACGTATCGGACGTCGGAATATGTGCGAATAATCAGAGCGAAAACCTTTATACCAGTTTGCGCGCAGATCGTTGATCACATGCATAATCAACACGTAATCAGGTTCGTAGTCTACCAGGTCGAGAGAGAGACGGGTTAAAGACTCTGCGGTGGTGTATGCGTTGCAAGCGGCGTTAATAACCTCGACAGGCGTGGGTTTTAAATATTCGGCCAGTTTCCCACGTAAAATTTCGGGATAAGTTTCTTCCAGGGGCAAGTCGGCCATCATTGTTGTGGATCCGCCCAGAGCGATCAACCGGAGAGTTCCCGGGGACTTTTGTTGCGGCGCCAAGCGACCCCGATAGCCGTCCTCATTTATTTTCATCAGGCCGTTGCCGTATCCCGGGTTGGGTATAAATCCAGTGTGTGGAGACCAGGTCAACATGTATTTCTCTTGCTTCAACTCTTCCCGAATCAATTGACGGCGCCGATCAATCTCGTTCCCGGTTACGACATCATAAAGGCGAAACATCAACTCTCCGGAAAATAATACCAGAACTCCGGCGATAAAAGCATAAACAAACAGGCGCCGGGTCGAGATGGAACTCGGGGTCTTTTTTACCACATTTTCCATAGAAGAAGAATATAGCATTAACGAACAATCTGATCCATTTTATTTAAATTTGTTACAATAACGGCTTAATCCCGATTATTTTTTCAGCTTGTGGGTAAACCTGTGGATAAGTATCGTTTCACTTTTTATAACAAGCGCTCCGAAGTGTAAAAAAATCAATGAGCCGGTTGCCTCAAAACGTACAGTGACCTAAAATATATTACTTACTTCAACTTTCGCCTATAGGAAATCAAAATGACGAGTTGGAAAGATTGGGAAAACAATGTGAAGACTAAAAAACCCCGTCCATCGAGGTTTACGACGGTGAGCGATGCCGAGGTGCCCATGTTGAGCACTCCGGATGACATAAGCGATCTCGACTACGGAGGCGATCTCGGCTATCCGGGTTTTTATCCCTTTACACGCGGCATACATTCTGATATGTACCGCGGCAGGCTGTGGACGATGCGGCAATTCGCGGGCTTCGGAACCGCCGAAGACACCAACCGGCGCTACAGATACCTGCTCGACCAGGGCCAGACCGGCCTGAGCATAGCTTTCCACATGCCTACCCTGATGGGCTGCGACAGCGACGATCCTCGCAGTCGGGGAGAGATAGGCGTGTGCGGGGTGGCGGTGGACAGCGTCGAGGACATGGAGACGATCTTCCGGGGCATTCCCATGGACAAGGTAACCACCTCGATGACCATAAACGGTCCCGCCGGCATCTTGCTGGCGATGTACGTGGTGGCCGCCGAAAAGCAGGGCGTCGGGCCCGATCAAGTTGGGGGAACGATACAAAACGACATTCTTAAGGAGTATATCGCGCAAAAAAGCTGGATATTTCCTCCAAGGGAGAGTCTGCGCGTATTCACTGACATCGTCGCGTACGCCGGCAAGCACGTACCGAAATGGAACACCGTCAGCATTTCGGGCTATCACATTCGCGAGGCGGGCAGCACTGCGGTGCAGGAGCTCGCTTTCACACTGGCGGACGGGATCGGTTACGTCCAGGCATGCATCGACGCGGGCCTGGCCGTGGAAGCCTTCGCGCCGCGATTCAGTTTTTTCTTCAACGCGCACAACGACCTGTTTGAGGAAGTAGCCAAGTACCGCGCGGCAAGAAGGATGTGGGCCAGGATCATGCGGGAACGATTCGGCGTCGACGATACGCGCAGTTGCCTGTTACGATTTCACACTCAAACCGCCGGCTGCAGCCTCACCGCTCAGCAGCCCGAGGTGAACGTGGTGCGTGTGGCCATTCAAGCGCTGGCTGCGGTGATGGGCGGTACCCAGAGCCTGCACACCAACAGCATGGATGAAACGCATGCCCTGCCCACGGAAAAGGCCGTCACCATAGCGCTGCGTACACAGCAAATTATCGCAGAGGAGTCGGGCGTGACAAACACCATCGACCCTCTCGGAGGTTCTTACTTCGTCGAGCAGCTTACGGACATAATGGAGCGCAAAGCCGGTGAATACATTGATAAAATCGACGAGATGGGTGGTATCGTTCGAGCCATCGAGTTGGGATACCCTCAAAAGGAAATCGCTAATGCAGCCTATCGTTACCAACAGCTTGTCGAGAAAGGTGAGAAGACGATAGTGGGCGTCAACAAGTACGCCACCGACAGCCCGCCGGACGTCGAGTGCCTGAAAATAGACCCGGAAATCGAGAAGCGCCAGATCGAAAAGCTGAAAGAGCTTCGAGAGCGGCGCGATAACGATCTTGCACGGCGGAGACTTGAGGACTTGAGGGATGCGGCGCGCGGCGCCGACAATATCATGTATCCGATAATCGACGCCGTCCGCGCCTGTTGCACCATCGGTGAGATAATCGGCGTGCTGCGCGATGTCTTCGGCGAATACCGGGATCCCGCTTACTTTTAGGATGACGGCAATAAAGATATGGGCGGTGTGAAAAAAGGCTGTTTGGGATTCGTAATAGTGCTTCTGCTTCTGGCGGCGGGAGCGGGATTAAGCGTTTTGCTTCGAGGTAAATACCTCAAACCCAAGGGGCGATCACTTGTAATCTCTAGATCCGAGCGCACTCTTGAAAAGATCCAAGGCGAATTTGCTCAAGACGTGAGTGAGGTTGAAAGGAACCGATTTACAAAAACCTATGAAAGACTTATACGCGAAATGACCGATGGAGGCGCTCAGCAGCATGAACGCCTCGGCGCGGCGGTGGAAAACTTGCAACAAATTCGATCCGATGGAATAATAACCGCAAAAGAAGCCGCAACGTGGATCGAGTTGGTTTCGCAATCCGGCGCGCCAAATTTGAGAACTACACCCAGGAAGGAGTAAATGATGTCGGAGGAAAAGAAAGTGCGCATTCTCGTAGCCAAGCCCGGCCTGGACGGGCACGACCGGGGTGCCAAGGTGGTGGCTAGAGCTCTTCGAGACGCGGGTTTCGAGGTCATCTACACCGGTCTTCATCAAACGCCGGAAATGATTGTCGAGGCCGCCGTGCAGGAGGACGTGGACGCTATCGGCCTCTCGATTCTGTCGGGCGCACACAATCATCTGTTCCCCGCAGTACTGGACTTGCTGAAGCAAAAAGGTTCAGAAGATATCGCGGTTTTCGGCGGGGGCATTGTCCCAAAAGAAGACGTAGAAGAATTGAAGAAAAAGGGAGTTCTCGAAGTATTCACTCCCGGCGCCGGCCTGGAGCAAATAGCGGATTTCGTGCGTGAAAACGTGAGACCGAAATAGGTCGACCTCATATGCATCCTGAACTGTTTCACATAGGCCCACTCACGATTCGCACTTACGGGCTGGCCATGGCGACGGCTTTTTTGCTCAGCTATTGGCTGGCGGCTCAGCGGGCGCCGAGGGAAAGTATCGACCCTGAACTGGTGCTCGACAATTTCCTGTCCTTGTTTATTGGAGCGATAATAGGCGCTCGGCTTATTTACATTTTTTCGGATATCCATTCTTTCATCAAGAGTCCGCTCGAGATTTTCAAGATATGGAAGGGTGGACTGGTTTTTTACGGCGGTTTCCTGGGAGGAATGCTCGGCACTTACATTTATCTGAAAAGGAAAAAGCACGGATTCTGGCGCGTTATGGACCTCATGGCGCCTTACGCCGGGCTGGGCTATGCCATCCATCGCACTTTCGGTTGTTTCGCGGGGTTCGGGTGCTGCTACGGCAGACCCACCGATCTACCCTGGGGCGTGGTATTCCCCGAAGGTTCACCCGCCGCGTTGGACAAGAATATCGGGTTCGGCGTTCCTGTTCATCCGACACAGCTTTATGAATCGATAAACGGCCTTATCATTATGGCTGTCATCATAATTTATCGACGCCATCCTCATCGGATCGGTAGACCATCGGCTATTTTCCTGCTAATATACTCGACACTACGATTTTCTATCGAGTTTTTAAGGGGGGACATATATCGCGGTTTCCTGGGCCCATTAAGCACCAGCCAGTGGATTTCGATACCGCTTTTTGCTTTGGCGTTCATATTGTGGTTCAGGAAAAGCGAGGAGATGACCCCGCTTGATAAGGAAAAAGCAAAGAAGCTTCTCGATGACTTGCTAAAAGATGACGAGAGTGTAAATTCAGATGCGGATTCGGATGCTGATTCGGATACGAATTCAAGTGTTAACAAAAAACATGATTGAAAAAGGGGGATTTCTTATGAGGGCTATTCTTTTCAAGGTGACGGTGCTTTGCCTGGCGATTTTCGTATTCGGAGCAAATTATTCACCCGCCGAGCCCGAGGGAAAGCATAGCAAACTTTCCCTTTATAACCAGATTGGGGGAATGACCGTCCTTGGGCTTGAGCACTCGCCCGGTCAAGGCGCAGCCGATACGCTCGAACTTCGCTATCGATATTATTTCTCCGATTCGGACTCGATAGTGTTCCGCAACAATCACATCGGTTTCGGCGCCACCAATACTCTAAGTCCCGCAACCAACTCGATAGGGGCTTTTATCGAATTTGAGCCTATAGCGATTTTGAATGTTCGCCTGCAATACGATTATCTTACATATTTCGGGGAATTCGTAGGAATGCTGGAATTTGAATCCCCCGACGAAGACTACTCGGCCCGTACCTTGGATGAAAGGGCGGATAATGATGAAGCCGTCTGGGCCGTCGGACACTGCTACTCTGTGAACCCGACTTTTCAGATAATGTTAGGTCGCTTCGTTGCTGTGAATAGGTCGTCTTTCATGTGGTACGACATTATCGATAAAGATAATTACTTCTACAACCCAGTCAGCGATACCCTTATGAAACACAAGGAATATTTCTTCTCGAACGACGCCATAGTCGGTTTTATACCACGTAAGGAGAGCGATGACAAACTTCTTATTGTCGGAACGCGCTATGCATACTCCTATGTGCATAGTACTGATCGGCGACGCCAGCAACTCGGTATGGTCATGGTTTGGATGTTGGGCAAGAAAATCTGGTTTATGGAAAAGCCCAGGCTAACGGTTGCGGCAATGGGCTATCTCGAAGACCAGGCGCCGAATGGTGAAGAATACCGAAAAGACGACCTGTTTGTTGGAGGGTTGTTCGAATTCGAGCACACCTTGTGGTCGAGTGAGTGAGTGCAGCGTTTGACTATGATTGATGGTTTCGTAAAAAGTGGGAAAACCGGCGCTTTTACGAAACCATCAAAGCTCTGACCCCGAAATCCTTGCTTTTCATATCCGTTGCCGCCAAATCCCGATTCGTAATCCATTTATCCTCAATCCGTTTATTGAGGAGATTTTGCCGATAAAACGCTTCTTCCTCACGGGTGGTGCCGCCCAGGAGAATGGTGGGGTGATCTTCGTTTTTATTCATGGACAGGGAAAAAGCGAGTATTCCGATATCGTCGTATTCCGCATGATCGGGGAGTGACCGCAGGAATCGGGCCAGTCTGTCGGGGATTTCATGGAGAGGAAAGCGGGAAAGGGTAGTGTGCAATATCTTTTCGATGGTTTGGCCGGAAAGTCTCGCCAGGTCAGTGAGACCGTCGCTTGCTATGATGAATCCGTATTCACCGCCTTCGGGAGATATCCGGTCTACGCTCAGTAGTTCTTTGGCCCTCCCGGCGAAGTTCATATCGGGAGAACTGCTGTATTCGATTTCTTGGGTTTCCATGTTAATAAGCAAGATGATACTGTCGCCGCCATGGATGATATAGGCGGTGGTTCCACCCTCGTGCTTGCTTACGGCCACGCAACTGAGAGTGGTCTTTTGGTTATAGCTTTGTCGAGCGTATACGCTGTTTATGAGTTTGAGCCATTCCTCCTTACTTTCAGGCGCCGAGTTTTCCGAAAGTCGTCCGGCGAATCTCGCAAGGAAGGAACTCGATGCGGCGGGGAACCGCTCCGTCGCGTCGGAAACCGCAAAAACGAGATTTTTAAAATCGAGCAGCAGGCAATCTCCGTTTCCGAAGCCCGACCTTATTTTATCCGTGCCGGTGACCACGCAGGCGCCCAACCGGTGTCGTTTGATGACGGCTCTCCCGGCCGGGTTGATCAGGATATCATTTTTCAAGGTATTAGCCCTATAACACGTTCAGCCTTGATTGGGACTACGCGCCGAAGCGTTCGCGGGGGCCGGAAATGCGCGTGAGCATACGGTGAATGAAGGGCAGGTCGGGGGTGAGTTCGCTTATACCGCGCTTGAACATTCGGATCATCCCCCGGGGACTTCCGATAATATGAATAGGGTTCGGCACTCCGCCGAAAGCTTTCGTGTATGTGGAATATTTAATATTGGCCCTGACGTTTATGTGCAGCAGCCGTTGAATGGGCAGGAATATGACATTTCTATTTATCTGTGGGCTGAAGCAATCGAAGGCTAGAATAAAAGCGTTTCTGGTGCCGACGATGCCCCGGTAAACGTTTTCCCATGCCACACGGCTCGGGACGTTGTTCACCGCCGCGCCGTCCACCAGGCTGACGAGGTTGTGTCGCTCCATAAGCCGGCCGAGCCGCTTCATGCTGTCGGGATCGTGACGGAAAATATCGTAGTGCAGCAGGCCGGGAACGGCGCAACTGAACCCGACGCCGTCTATCATCTTGAGACCTTGGGTGGGGTCGTCCCTGCCGAAAACCACTTCGACGAGCGTATCGGGATTGGTAAATTCCCGCGCTATCGCATTTATGCTGCGAATAAACCATTTGATGGTGCTGGGCCTGATTTTAATTGTTCCCTTTCCGGATATCTTGGGTGTGGAGCTTGTGGCGTAATAGTCGATGTCGTGCTTGAGGCCGCCGCGTTTTATGCCGCTGACGACCGTATGAAACGGGACGGGCATATCTTGGAATGCCGGAACATCCTGCCCAAGTCCACGGAACAACTTCTCCGCCACCGGGTATAGATTGAATCTCACCGCTGCGGGCAGCCCGAAATGACGAATGATGCTCGGGGGCCTGATCATGAAAATATCGGCAATCGATATTCCGGCGCGGGATATTTCCCGGCCGAGTTTGGCGATGTCAAAGTCGGCGAAAAAGGCCCTCAACGCTCCGATGATCGATCCGATGCTGGTACCCACCACGTATGCGGGCTTGATGCCGTGGTCTTCGAGCAACTTGTAGGCTCCCACGTACACCGTTCCCGATCCGCCTCCCCCGCCGGCAACGTTGACGAGCACCTTGCGGCATATTTCCTCGTCAAGTTGATCTTCGCCGAAATCGTTCGCATGGCTGTCGAGCAGCAAATGCCTGGCAAGCAATATTTCATCCTGCAACTGCGGCACGAGCCTGACCAGCGCGACCGAGTCCGGTTCGTCCAGAGATTCTCCCATCGCCGAGCTTAAAAGCTCGATGACCTTTCTTCTGAACGGCGTAAGTTCCTCGAACAGGTCAACGTCCTTACCCGACGGTGTGCGGAACGGGCCCAGGCGCGCGAGGTTGATGGCGTAACGAATGGTGTATTCCTCGGGGTGAGTCAAAGCCCCTGCGCGCTCGACCACGTGCCTTACAAGCGCCACCTCCATCTTGGTCAGAGACCGCGTCGCTTTGAAATACTCTCTCTCCGTCTCGGTAAGCATGGTTTATTCACATGATGGTGGGTGGATAAGTTTGTGGTGTCAAGAGACCCGAATGTTACTATTCGTACGCATCAAGCGTGTAAAACCGGAAAACCGCCTCCGATCAGTTCGGGTTCAAGGCATGCTCAATTCGCATATTTCACCGCCATGGCTTCAGCAATTGATTCTTTTGAAGGGATTAAACAGTTGAATATCTGCCCTTAGTCTGTTAAATTCAAGCAAAACCGGGAGGGAATTATGAAGCGCAAGATAGTTTTTTCAGCATTCTTTATTACCATTTGCCTGTTTTTAACAGGTCCGGGCGTCGGCGATCAGCCCGAAAAGCGGGTGATGAATTTCCTTGCTGTAATGGACTTGAAATGCGTCAAGGGGATTGGCAAAGACAATTGCGTGCTTCTGACAAACATTGTGATTGAGGAATTGGTAAAAGTTAAGAAATACACGGTAATCGATCGCGCCAACCGGGACAAGATTCTCGGCGAGGTGGGCTTCCAACAGACCGGCTGCGTCGAGGGCAGTTGTACGGTCGAGGCCGGACGAATTCTTGGCGTGGGAAAGATCGTTATCGGCTCAGTCAATAAACTGGGCGAGACTTATTTCGTTACGCTGCAACTTGTGAATGTCGAGACCGCAGCGGTTGAAATTGCCGAGAAAAGCAAATGCAAAAACTGTAAATTGGACGATCTCGCAGAAACCGTCGCAAACGCCGCCCGAAAGCTTATGGGGCAAGCGCCGCTGCCCACATCATCAGGAGGAACGACCACGCCTTCCGGTGCAAAGGGCGGGGAAATGGTAAAAGTACCGGCGGGGGAATTTACAATGGGGAGTAATAGCGGCGGTTCCGATGAAAAGCCCGTTCATCGGGTGTACCTGGATGAATTTCACATTGATAAGTATGAAGTCACCAACGAGCAGTACAACCAATGCGTCAGCGCGGGGCCGTGCAGTCCTAATGAAAAATTTGGTGGTTTTACAGACCCGAAGCAGCCCGTGGTGGGCGTAGATTGGAATCAGGCTTCAACATTTTGTTCATGGGCGGGCAAGCGATTGCCCACAGAAGCCGAATGGGAAAAGGCGGCGCGTGGAACGGACGGCAGGACATACCCATGGGGAGAAGGTATAGATTGCACGAAAGCGAATTATTCAAAATGTGGTCATAAAAAAACAAAACCGGTTGGGTCGTACCCGTCCGGCGCGAGCCCTTACGGCGCGATGGACATGGCCGGGAATGTGTGGGAATGGGTTGCTGATTGGTATGACGCAAACTATTACAATGGTAACCCGAATCGAAATCCAACGGGGCCATCATCTGGTAAATATCGTGTTCTCCGGGGCGGTTCCTGGATCTACGATCCGAACCTCTTGCGATCATCAGACCGCAACTGGTACGATCCCGACTACAGGCTCGGCACCCTCGGTTTTCGTTGTGCCAGGACTCTTTAA
>CAZDAF010000012.1:0-25895 GCA_964503115.1 uncultured bacterium | reverse complement strand
TCTCGACCATCTTTATAGCATCCCGTTTGCACGAATCGACGCATATGCCACAGCCGACGCACTTTGCCGGGTCGTAGTAATGTTTCTTGTCCTCGTAGGCATGAGCGTAAGTATTGCACACCAGCGAGCATCTACCGCAATCGTCGCATAATGAGTCGTCAACCTGGACGACGTAGTGCGGCGGAGCCACAAGGTTCTTCCCGCCATAATTGTTAATCGTCTCGAGGAAATGGCAGCAGCAATCGCAGCAAGTGCAGATGGCGTTCGGACTTGATGGAGAAACGTTGCCGGTTAGAAAAACGAGCTTTTTCTCCCATCTTTCGGTGACAATATCGCGCATCTCTTCTTTGCTGACGGCGCGTCCGCTGTCGGAGTCCACTGAGCTTTGCGCAAAGCTGCCGAAGACAAGGCAACCGTCCTGAGGCGTCGCGCGCTTGCATTCGTGACCGGCAAGGTGCATCGATTGCCTGCACTGGCAGACGTTAAGCATCGCAAGCTCATCGTGCCGGTCGATCATCTCGGACATAAGGTCCGCATCGACGACGCGACTTTTTCCCTCGATGACGTTTTGGACCGGAATATTGCGCACGGCGGGGATGGCGCCGGATGTATATTCGCGCATGTATCCGGTGGAAAACATATCGTTGAGCAGTTCGGCGTATTTGCGGTGCCAGTCGCTGTCCGCGCCACTCATGAGAAGATACTCGAACATCCCCGGTATGAGCGGTAGCAGTGAGTATCCACTATCTCCACCGTAAATAACCCGCCGGCGCGCCATTTCATCCAGTATCGGTTTGATCAAGCCGGGGTCGCGACCGGACTTTCGAACGATTTTCTCGAGCGGCTTCGGGTTGTAAAAGGGCAGGTGTTTGGCGATCTCCGCTTCCTCGGGGGTGAAAAGGTGCGCCACCAGCTTAACCACCTTGTCGCCCATCGGCGGGCCTAAAAGCCTCACCGAACTGAACACCTTGGCCAACTCCACCTGTGCGGGATGAGCGTCAAATTTCCCAGTCATTTACTTGTCCTCTTTTTATCGGCGTTGCTGAAAAAGCGCATCGGGTTCAATGAGTCGAACACCTACGATGCGACTTCCGTTGATTTTAATTTCTCCCAGACGGCAGGACAATGGCTCGGCACTATCGTTACGTCGGGATTTTCCTCGTGAAAACTTTTTATCAGTTGCAGCGTTTCTTTGAATTTGCGAAACGATGCGAGTATCGTGCGGGCTATCAGCGACGGCGGTTTTATGTAAAGGTAGTTCTCGCTTATCCATGCCGCGTCGCCTATAAAGAAAAATCTTTTCCCATCCGGCAGGTTAACAAGCAACCCCATCTGGCCCACCGTGTGGCCTTCTATGGGCACGAGTATCATACTGCCGTCTTCCCAAATATCAATGGCTTTATCAAAAAGACCATAGGGTTTTCCCTGTGTTGCAAAATTTAACGTCTCGATCTGATTGCCGATGTTTTCATAAAGAGACTTCACGTACCCCTTGAAGAATATACCTAACGTCGAGCCTTGCATGAAAGCCCACTCACGGTGGTCGACTACAACTTTTGCTTCGGGGAAATCCGCGACACCGGGCACATGGTCCACATGGCCGTGGCCCAGAATGATTGTCTTGACCTGGTCGGCGGGAACGCCCGCGGCTTCCAGTTGACGGACGGCGTTATCTTCTTCGGTTATCTCGGCGGGAGTGAACTTGCGCAACATACTGAACGGGAACCTGCCGGTTACATCGTAAAACCGCGTGCTATATCCCGTATCGTACAAAATAACCCCATGTTTGGGATGGCGTATCATTGCGAACAGGGCGGGCATGCGCATTTTTTCTCTACCCGCTCCCGCGAGCACCATGCCCTTGTGCGCGGCCACCCAGCCGGAATTGAATATTTTCAATTCGATATCGGGAAGATCATCTGTTGAAGGCAGCATATTTAAATCCTTTATTACGGCATTATCGGGAAAAACTCGGTTTCCACTATGGTGAATTCCACCTCTCCGCTCAAGGTAAAGCGATGCAAGGCCGTCAAATCGCCCGGCGAAGGGCTTGCGCTCGAGTCCACATCCACCAACGGGCAGGCTTCGTAATCACCGTCGGGCAACCCGAAAAGCGGAATAGTCGCCGCTCCGTCTGACAACGCCGAAGGCATCAGCGATTGGGCCAGCGGGAGACCGCTGCAGAACGAACCGTCGGGATATATTCCCATAGAAAGCATCTCACCGTCGTGACCGTCCAGCTCGATGTGCGCCAACACGTTTACCACGAAAAAATCGCCCGTCCCCATCGGTGGTAAAACCAATTCGGCGGCGACGTTCACCATTTGCGCGCCGATCATGTCTCCCAATGTTACTCCCATTGGGCCGCTTGAGTCCGCATCGATCATTACAAACGTCAGGTGAGGGCCGTCGAGCAGCCAGAATATAAGAGCAACGGTTGCCTGACCTCCTGTGAATTGCCCCGCCCCGAACGCCGACGGAAGCGGCATATCGACTCTGGAAGCGGTTGGGGGCAACATCCCCGGACTCATCATGCTGACCACCACCGTCGTTCCGTCCGGTATTTCCGGCAGTTTTTTCCCGGCGCTTTCCGATAAATCGATGAAAAGCGCCGGTATCGCATGAAAAGCGCTTTCCGGTAAAATCGCCTCGCCGGCGCCGTCGACCACCATCAGTCCGGTACCGTCGGCTGCAACAAGGTCCGCGCCGGCGGGAAGGCTCGTCACGGGTAGCGTCGGATCGAGGTCTATCAATGCGCAGACGCTGTAGGTTCCGTCAGGCAGGCCTGCAATACCCACCACGGCCTCTCCGCTCTCGATCACACCGAAAACGTCATCCGTAAAGGCCGCTTGGCAAGGTGTTGTGGGCATTCCGACCCGAATGCGAACCTCGGCGCCTTCCGCCGCCGGATCGGAGCACTCAACCCGGGCAAGGACGTTCACCGGCACGAAATCTGCGCCGTCCAGCGTTACGTTACCGACGCCGTCGGCAACTGTCAATTCAACAGGCCCGGCCAGCCAATCTCCCTGCATGGGCCGGTCGCCGTCGGACGGGTCGGAATCTATATAAGCATAAACATAATATATTCCGTCATTCATTTCGGTGGGCAACGGCGCAACGGACGCCCCGCTTTCTATCGTCGAGGCGCCGGAAGCTACCGCATCGGGCAAGTAGAAAAGGACGCTCTGGTTGAACGCAAGCGCCTTAAAATCCAGGCCGTCGGGCGCCGCGAGATTCTCGCCGGTTACCGTAATCGACGCTTCATCGGTAGGGAGAAGTCCTCCCGACCCCCTGTCACCGCCTTCACATCCAAAAACAAAGACAAGCGATAATGTCGTGATAAAAATTGCCTGTATCCATTGCCTCATATCATGCGGGCTCCTTCATTTATCACAGTATCACACGGTACGGCGAGCGTCAAATAAAAACGTCCCCGATTGCTTGAACCGTTTCATTAACGATGCCGCGCAGGATTTCAAGCGCTTCGGTCAACTCTTCGGTATCATTGAACTCGCTGCTTAAACTGCGCAGTATTCTTGCTTCAGGCGGCGGCTCAACTCCGAGCGTTTTCCAGTCGATGTCACCGACTTTATAAGAGCCGCTCTCAAAGACGTATTGCCCGAACCTTTTGCGCCCGCGGCGGTACGGCCAGTTTTCCTTGAGGGAAAGGTAGCGCCGGAATGCATCGAGCGCCACCGGTTTTTCGACGATTATCTCGGGCCGTATGGTCTCGAAACGCTCCCGGCTTACCGCCTCGTAAAATCCTTTGACCAGGTCTATATCGGTAATGCAAAGCCCATAGAGGTACCAGTCGTCCAGCGCCGCAATAACCGGCGTCGCTTCGACTTCGGTCAGGTAATTGTATGCGGTGCAGCGGTGTTCGCCGCAAGTTTCGGCGCCGTAATACGCATGGTCGCGCATGTCCACGCCGCCGTTGATCTGCGGGTGAATAAGACATCCTACTTGCCGTTGATCGCTATCGACAAAGCCCAAAAACTCGCAAGTGTATATGTCTTCAAGCAGCTTGGGCCTGCTGTCCATTTCGGCTACGACGCTTCTGAATTCCTCGAGCTCGCCGCCGGCAGGATTCATTGCCTGAAAAAGCTCGGTTCGGAAACTCAAAGCCGCCGTTATTTTCTCGCGGTCGAAGTTTTCGTAGTTGTAAAGCCCACAGCAGGCTCCACAGGATTTAACTTCGTCGGGATGGCAAAGGTAATAACTTTCCATTTTCCTGCAAAGACAGGCGCCGGATAGAAAACTCTCAGGTATTTCGCGATTTTTTGAAGGCGGCGTAACGCGCCAGCGCCGCCAGAACCCGCGCGCCGTTCTCGGGAAACTCCAGCACCGTAACGTCTTTCCGGCATATTTCCCTTAATTGCTTGAACCAGTTCGGATGTCCGAAGGCTGCGGCCACCATCGGCTTTTCCGGCGCGGCGGACCGCAATTCGGCCAATGGTCCTATCCAGGTTTCGGCGTTAATGCCAAAAGCTTTGAAACTCTCGATCACCGCATACGGTACCGTCGCAAACATCAATATAATGTCTACTCCGGGATCGTCGAGCACGGCTTCAAAGCCCTTTATGAACAGTCCCGAAGGGCCGACATCCAACGGGTTTTTTACGTTCATCCATGCCGGCGCGTCGTTCCGGACACGTTTGATGGTATCTTCAGACAGTTTCGCAGCCACCAGTCCTTCCCTGACTGCGACATCAATGCTCACTGCGCCCATTGAGCCGCTGTTGGTCAAAATGCAAATCCTGTTGCCGCGCGGTAACGGCTGGCTGTCGAATACCGCCGCAAGATCGATCATTTCGGCCACACCGGAGGCCCTTATGGCACCCGTTTGCGCAAACAAGGCGTCGTAAATGTCATCGCGCCCGGCCATCGAGCCGGTATGAGAAGAAGTCGCGGCGCTTCCTTCGGCGGTTCGGCCGCTTTTCAACACTATCACCGGCTTGATCGGTGTGATTCTTTCGAGCGCGGTACGCAGTTTCGCGCCGTCCGCTGCACCTTCGAGGTACATTACCACCACCCGCGTCATCGGATCGTCCCGGAAAAAATCCAAAACGTCCGACTCGTCAACCACCAGCCTGTTCCCGAGAGTCACGGCACGGGATACGGCAAGCTCTTTGCTGGGGAAGGAATCGAGCAGAATACTCCCGAAAACACCGCTTTGGGCCACCAGACCGATACCGCCCGGTTTGAGAGCGTCTTCGATTACTTCGCTTGTGGCGAAGCGATTCTCGGTATTGACGACCCCGACACAGTTCGGCCCCATTACCCTCAATCCTTTGTCCAGAGCTATCTCGCGGCATTTACGCTGCAAAGCGACGCCTTCCTTCCCGGTCTCCGCAAAACCCGCCGATTCGATTATCACGTTGCGAATGCCCGCCTGTGCGATCTCCTCGAGAATGCCGGGTAGCGTTGGAGCCGGAGTTATAACTATTGCGAGGTCCATCGGCCCCGGTACATCACCGATGCTTTTGTAAACGGGCAAACCATGCATCTCGCCGCCTCGAGGGTTGACGAGCCGCACCTTATCTCCATGGCCGCGTTTCTGAAGCCATATCGGAAGTTGATAACCAAACCCGGGCGTACTCCGCGCGCCGACTATAACTACCGTGCCGGGATCAAAAAACTCCCATAAAAAATGTTTTTCGGACGACAATAATCTCTCCTTATGACCAACATGGGGGCAAAACCTATATGTTGGTTCCATTCATTGCAAATTTTGTAATAATTACAACCGATCCATGCTTAAAGCGGCATCTACGGCAAGCCTGTCGTGTATCAATCAACCTCTAGTTCGACTATGAAACGGGCGGCTTCATCCATGGTGTGGGTACGGTCGAAATACTTGATGCCGTATTTTTCGAGAATGCGAAACCCGTCATCCTCCCACGAACCGGGAACGCGAAACACTATCGGGTACCTAGACGGATCGATACCTCGATCCATCAGGCCGAGTATCACCCCCCTGGCGACAAGGTCCACCCTGGTGTTGGACAGCACGTTGGTAATGACGGCTATTTTCCGTATACCTTTCTTTCCGAGTATCGCTTTTGTAAGCAGCCGAATCTTTTTTACGGTCGGGTTGCCGCCGATTTCGCAATAATTCGCCGGCCTGCCGCCGTAACGATATATAGCGTCCATAACGGTCAGGCTTGCGCCGCCACCGCCGATTATCAAACCTATATCACCGTCGAATTCGACGAGCCTGCCCGCCACTCCGCGATGATCTATCTTGTCGATCTCTTCCGCCTCGATCTCGAGAGCAGTCGGCGGGCGGCCCTTATCTTCCCGAGGCTCGATACCGAAAGACGCCAACACTTTCGATTGCCGCCTGCCGGCGTCATCGTCAATGTCCATCCGCAAATCCGCCGCATACACCTCGCCCGATTCGGTAACCACAAGCGGGTTGACCTCGAGAAGGGTGGCGTCAAAACTTGTGTAGATGTCATAAAGCAGTGTCGCCAATCTCGTTATTGTGTTGAGCATCCTGCCACCGATGCCGGAACGCTCGACAGCCATCTTGGCCTGGAAGCCAAGCAGCCCGGCCGGCGGATCGATAAGCACCTTTTCGACCCTGCCTTCGCTTGCTATCCGCTCGACATCAACCCCTCCGGGGCCGAAAAGAAAAGCGTCGCATTTGGCAGTTTCGTAAATCACAATGCCCATATAGAATTCTTCGGCGATATCGAGCTTTTTCTCGACGAGCACCTGTCGGACTTCGCGATCCCGGATTCTGGAGCCGATAAGTTTCTCGGCGGCCTTTTTGGCGTCTGCTGGAGTGTCGGCGAAAAGAATGCCGCCCGCTTTTCCTCTGCCTCCCGCCGGAATTTGGCTCTTGATCGCCACCGGCGCGCCGATGTTTTTCGCAGCCTCAAGCGCCTCGAGGGCGGTCGAACAGACAACCCCCTCGGGTATCGAAAATCCCTTCGAGGCGGCTAATACCTTTGCCTCATGTTCGTACAATCTCATTTACTGTTTGCTTTCAATAAAATACGCGGTCGAAATCACGGCGCTCCGAGTGCAAATACGCACGCCACCGCGCCGGGGCCGCCAAGCGTGTGCGCTATACCGATTTCGGCGCCATCGACCTGCATGTCTCCCGCGCGGCCCAATATCTGCGCCGCAACGTGATTTATCATCCTGACGCCGGATGCGCCTACCGGATGGCCGCAGGTTTTCAACCCGCCGTCGGTGTTTACCGGTATCTTACCGCCGATGTACGTTTCACCGTCCGCGATAAGCTTCCAACCCTCACCCTTCGGCGCCAGGCCGAGGTCTTCGTAGTCCACGATTTCGGTGATCGTGAAGCAGTCGTGCAACTCGACCACATCAACTTCTTCGATGGGTTCACGGATGCCCGCCATCTCGTAGCACGTTTGAGCGGCAATTTGCGTGCTCTTGAAGCCGGTAAATGAAAAACCCTGGTCGAATTGCGCGGAATAATAGCCGGCGGCGATGTTGAACCCCACTCCCTTGATCAAAACGTAGGAGTCGGTGAATTTCTTTGCGAGGTCTGCGCGGGTGAGCACGGCGGCTGCGCAGCCGTCGGTGGTGGGACAGCAATCGAACAGGTGCAGCGGCTCCGCCACCGGCGGGGCGTTGAGCGCCATCTCCTCGGTGATTTCCCTGCGGAAATGGGCGAGCGGGTTCAGGGAGCCGTGTTTGTGGTTTTTGACGGCGACTTTAGCCAGCATTCTGCGGTCTATGCCGTATTCGTGAAAATACCGCGAAGCCAGCAGCGCAAACATCCCCGGCGCGGTACGGCCCTTGCAATACAACGGATGGCCGCGCTCGACATGCTGAGCCACCAGGCTTCCACGTCCCGGAACGTCGCGCATCTTCTCGCAACCGACTGCCAGCACCAGGTCGTATTCGCCGGACACGATGGCCATGGCGGCGTTGCGGACGGCTTCCATACCCGTGCAACAATATGCAGACACCCTCGTGACGGGTATAGGGTACATATTAAGCGGTTCAGAGAGGCTGACCCCAGCAACGCCCTCGTAGCCCCACGAGAACGGCAGGTAAGTTCCCAGCCACGCCGCCTGTATTTCCTCGGGGCCGATGCCTGCGTTATCGAATGCCTGCCAGCACGCTTCGATTATCATGTCGTGATAGCTCATATCGAAGTTCTCTCCGAACTTCGTCTGCCCCATGCCGACAATCGCCACTTTATCCTTGAGACTCATTTTTCAACCTCCACCGGCCGGAATTTCCAGAAGTAGTTATGAAAGCCTCCGCCGGAATGAAACTTTCTCAACGTGAACTGCACTTTCATTCCCACCTCGACCTTGTTGGGATCGCAATCGGTCAGTTGTGTATAAAATCTTCCGCCGTCGTCCAAGTCCACGCTGACCATAATGGTGGGTGGGTTCGGATTGGGTGGAAGGTGGTCCTTGGTAAACGTATAGACTGCTCCCGTTTCGCCCAGTCGATAATCCGTCATATCATCCTTGGCCTTGCAATTCCAACATATACGCCTTACCGGGAACTGCACGGCGCCGCATTTGTTGCACTTCTTGGCGATTCTTCTCAAGTTGTCCTTCTCCTCGCGCCACAACACGGCGGGTGAAGTCCAGACGTTCAACTCCTCGCCCGGCAGAACGCCACGGAACTGGAGGTACTTTCCGTAAGACGGAACCGGCGCCCCTGCGGCTACCTGACGCTCCACCGAGTTCGCCGGTTTCCAGTTTTTTATATGCTCGGTGACTTTGAGCAATATCGCGTCCGCGCCTGAGGAATGTGAAAGCACGAGAATAAAATCTCCCGGCGCGGCGTCTTCGAGCGCTTTGGCCAACCCCAGAAACGGTGCAACGCCGCCCGCATCGCCTACGTCGCTTACAAGGCCGACGAACTTCTCGATATCGATTTTGATCGAGCGCGCAATGGGCTTTATCGAGCGCGCATCCGGGGCGTAAGCCACCACCGCCTTGATATCCTCCGGCCCGAGTCCGTTTGCGTTCAGGATGGCCTGAGCCGCTTCGGCTTGCAGAACCGAATAGCCGGTGTCTTGTATGAATTTCGCATCGGCGCTCTTGAGGAATTTGTCCTCCGAGGTGCGCCAGACATCGATGTATTCTCGAACCGTGCTTTTCATATCAATGATTTCCGCCGGTACTTCTCCCTCTCCGACGACGACCGCGGCGGCGGCGTCTGCAAGGTTCCTCTCCGCCGGCTCCGAAGGGCGCCCCATGCGCATTTCGGCGGCCGCTATGACCACACGACTTGCATTCCCGGAGGCTACGGCGTCACGCGCCGCCCGCAGGGCCGAGATGCCCGTCCGCAAGCTACCGGCAAAATCGGCGCAAAAGATATCGCGCCTTAAATTCAACACCGTCGCCAACAACGCCGCGTTGTTCTTTTCGGTGTATGGCAGTGTGGTGCTCGCCATGTAAAGGCCGTCGATATTCTCGCCGGCGTCCGGGCCGAGACAGTTGTTGGCCGCTTCCCAGGCCATGCTTATCGGGTCTTCGTCGTAGTTGGCCGCGCTGCGCGATCCTCGTGCCGAGCCTCCCCACTGTGCGGCAAGCATTTCTCCCGTCAATCGATAACGAGGTATATAAATCCCAATATCAATAATCCCGATCATGGAAGGTTCCTCCAATACCACTTAATACATATTCTTTATAAATTAAGGGCCCATACGGGCCCCTGCATTTAAAGCGATATCAATATAACGCTTATTTTTCCTCGAGACCGTCAAGGATCGAGTCTATTTCATTGTCCTCTCCGTGCGAGGTAGCGGGCGCTTGTTGCGGAGAAGGAGCGACCTGAGGCTGTGGAGCCTGCGGAGGCGGCGCGGATTGCGGTGCGCGATCCACCACGCCTGCTTCCTTGAGATGTTCCGCGGGTTCAGCCGCCTCGTTTAACTCCGCCAACCCTAAATCCTTAATGACGTTCATTACAAGCTTCGACCCGATGGCCTTGCGCTTGAGCAGGTATCCCTCGAAGAGAGCATTGTCGCATATAGTGTTTATCAGCCGTGGAATACCACGGGAATAACGATGCGCGATCTTTATCGCGGGATCGTCGAATATTTTATCGTGTGAGCCGGCGAGCCGTAATCTGTGATGGATGTAACCGTTTGTACTCTCTTCACTAAACGCTTCGAGACGATACTTCAGCGCAACGCGCTGCTCGAGCGGCTTGTCGAGTTTCAGGTTGTCCTCGATCTCAGGCAACCCGAAGAACACGAAAGTGATCAACTTTCTTTCCGGCATTTCGAGGTTAAGCAGCCCCCGGAATTCCTCCATAATCTGCTTGCTTTGAAGCATTTGCGCCTCGTCTATGAGCACCACGGCTTTTTTCCCGCTTTCGAACAACTGCGCCAGACGGCGATAAAGCTGGTTGAGCAGCTTTATTTTATCTTTTTCCGGTTTTTCCACACCCAGTTGCAGCGCAATGCGCTCGAGTAACCAATCCGCCGTGATGCCGGAGTGAATAATGACCAACAGTGCCGATTCGTATTCCGTCTCGGGTAGCGAATCGAGCATTCGCCGCGCGAGTGTCGTCTTACCGGTGCCGATGTCTCCAATGAGCACCGCGAGACCTTTCATCGTGTCCACGGCGTACATGAGCCTGACCAGCGCGCGAGAATGTTGAGCACTGTTGAAGTAGAACTTGCTTACCGGCGCCATACTGAACGGCTCACGTTCAAGGTCGTAATAATCCAGATAATCCATTCCACCCCTCCCTGAAAATTAAATATACGAAATTTTGCTTCGGGAAGTCCTACTTGCTTCCACTTTAGTTTCTTGAGGTTCCACTTGCTCTGCAACTCTTTGCGCTACTTGCATGACATCCCTGAAATGCGGATTGACCGATTCAACATCCCGGTAAGCTTCCAACGCTTCCTCCAGCCTGCCTTGTTGCTCGAGGGCCATGCCCAAATCAAAACGCAAGCCCAATATTTCGTGTTCCTGAAGGTTTTCCAAAGCAAGACCTTCTCTGAATATTTTTTCCGCCTTCTCAAATTCATTAAGGTCCATGAAGCACAATCCTATCAAATTTAGGCAATCGCACGCGCTATACCCGGTCTTCATGGCCATCTGGAAAGTATTAATGGCGTCCCGGAACAGGCCCATCTCTTTATAAGCAATACCCAGATTGAAATGCGTATCCGTGTCCTCGCCAATCTCTTCCTTGACGCGCTCTCTGAAAGATCCGAGCACTTCGCCCAGATCATCGTCCTGAGATTCGATATCCGCGGCTATATCGGAAATATCCTCGGACAACACGCTGCATAGATCGAACAGTTCCTCGCTTTTATCGGTGGGTTGAACTTCGTCTCCGAAAACCTCTCCAAGAATTTCCTCCGCCGCCTCGGCCATACCCTCGATGTCGGGATGAGCCGGCTCTTCTTCCACGCCAACTCCCTCATCGACTATTGCATCGCCCCACGCGTCGTCTGCGGCTTCCGCCACCGCATATATGTCGGTAGCCCCAACTTCCTCTTCATCCGACAAATACGTTTCGGGAGCAACCGCATCCTCAACAAGGGTCTCCTCTTCAAGCGCTTCCGCTCCCAGCGCCTCCTCAGCTGGCGCTCCAACCTCGATATCTTCCTCGTCAAGAGCTGCTTCTGTTTCCAGCGTTTCTTCTACTGAGGTTTGCGCAGCTTCGGCAACGGTTTCCGCCGGCATTTTTTCCGCTTCAACCTCTTCGCTTGCAAAGTCGCCAGCCGCATCCAACGAAATAGCGGGTTCGAGATCCGGAGCAGTCTCCGCTTCAAGGGCCACTTCTTCTACCGTCTCCTCCTCGACTTCCTCTTCTTCATCGCCCCACTCGTCGTCCAGGACACTCTCGAGGGATCGGGAAGGCTGCTCCGCGAGAGGCGGCGTCTCCGCCGGCGGCTCGGAAGCTTCACGCGCTAACTCATCAAACGCCGATCCGGCTATCTCCTCCAACTCGATGTCTTCTTCTTCCTCTTCCTCTTCTTCAATCTCATCAAATATCGGTGCTTCTTCACTTAAAATCGGTTCCTGTTCTAAATCCGCCTCTGGGGCAGCAGTTTCGACCGTAACTTCTTCCTCCTCCTCGACCTCCAGAGTAGGCTCTTCGGCCTCGAGGGCCGTAACTTCCTCCTCCTCGACCTCCAGAGTAGGCTCTTCGGCCTCGAGGGCCGTAACTTCCTCCTCCTCGACCTCCAGAGTAGGTCCCTCAGCTCCCAAGGGCGGGGTTTCTTCCTCCATTTCGAAGAGTTCTTCCTCGGCCTCGAGGGACGGGGCATCCTCCTCGTCTTTCATCTCGAACAGAAGTTCCTCTTCATCAGTCGTAGTTGGTGAAGACGGCGTTACCGTTGGAGGAGGCGCTTCTTCAACCTCATCTTCTACAAAAACCAATTCTTCATCAGCAGCTTCTTCAACAAAAGAGAAGGGTTCATCTTCATCGCCTTCGATCTCGAGCTGATCCTCATCTTCCGCAGCTACGTCTCCGGCATCATCTAAAGTGAGGAACTCCTCGACCTCTTGCTCTTCACTTATCGGTTCCTCTTCGCTTATCGACTCATCCCCTTCAATCCCGAGATCAATTTCGACGCCCGCGTTAAGCTCCTCGAGATGTCTCTGCGCATCGGAATTGTCCGGATCCAGTGACAGGAGTTCATCGATATAAATGCGGGCCTCGTCGTCATCGCCCTTCGAGCGCGCGGCTTCAACAGCCAACAATAACATCTCAACCGCTTCTTCTATCTTTCCTTCTTCCTTGAGGAGGAGGCCGTTAAGGTTAAGAGCCTCATGCATATTGGGGGAAGCGCGTAATATTTTCCGAATATATTGTCCCGCCTTGTCCAATAAGCCGTATCGGATGTAAACGTCGGCTTCAGTTAAAAGCCCTGGGATTTGATCGGCGGTGGGTATATCACTAATTTCCTCTTCAGTATCCGCTACTTCCACTTCCGCTGGGGCGGGCTCGGGCGGTGGAGGAATTTCCGGCTCTTCCACCGCCGGCGTTCCCGGTGCTTCCTCATCGGCAGGTGGAAGGCCTACTATGGCGTCATCGTCCAGTGACGGGGCGACCGGCTCCACCTTGGCCGGCGTTTCACCCAGAGCGACAAGGTGTTCCTTGGCACTCTCATCTGCCGGATAAAGCTTGAGAATCTTCTGATAGCACAAGCGGGCTTCCGCTTCATCCCCCTTTTCCTCGACGATCTTCGCCTTTTTCCTTAAGTATGAGACCGCCTTCTCGACGTCTTGCAATCGAGTGGAAATCATGACCAACTTGTCGAGTGTCTCAGTATCGTCCGGTTTGAATTTAAGCACCTGCACATAGCATTTTTGTGCTTTTTCGAAATCGCCTTTTTCTTTAAGCGCTTCACCGTAGCCACAAAGGTTATCAACATTGGTCGGGTCAGCCTTGGCAAGCTTCTCATACAGTTTTACAAGATCGTCCCACCGTCCGGCGCTCTTTAACTCATCGGCCGCCTTCTTTACTTCCGCATACCCCTGATCTTTCTGACCGCCTTTCAGGTAAAGCTCCGCGAGTTTCACCCGGTGACTTACGCTACGAGGCTCGAGTTCGGTCAGGTTCCTCACTATTTCCAGACATTTGTCCTGCTTGTCCTCTTCCTCGAAATGCTTCAGCGCTTCCTTGTATTGAAGGACACCTTCGGCCATCAGACCCAGTTTGCGGTAAAGATTGGCTATCTCAAGACGAACTTCGTAATTATTGGGATCTATGACAAGTATTTGTTTGTAGACCGCTATAGCCTTTTGGTGGAATCCGTCACGAGCATATATGGAACCGGCAAGTTTGTAGAATTTTATACTATCGCCGGTTTTTTTTGTTTTGAGGTATAGGTCGCCTAGTTGCTTGGCTACGTTTACATCCTTGTTATCTTCCTCATGAGCTTTCAGATATTCCTTGAGGGCTTTTTCATATTGCTGCTTGCCCAGGAATTTCTCGGCATTTTGTAGGTACTTGTTTTTCTTATTGCGTGCCAAGAGCACACCACCTCATTAAAGAAGTTACCATCACGGTGGAAAACCGTCAAGGAATGAGAAAAAATCTCCTCTTTTTAACGAAAAAAAGCTTGTTTTACAAGGTTTTGGGTGATTGAAACGGAAATTTAGGGAAATGTCCAGTCAGTAACGCTGCTACACGGAATTTGGCGAACCTCCAGGAGGAGTGTCCGCCTCTATAAAAATCTTCCTTACCTGCGGCATATTTTCTCTTATTGCCGCTTCAATATCATCAATCAACTGCTCGATCTGCTGGGTAGTCATCCCGTCTCGGAACTCGATGTTCACATTCAGCAATATTTCATCCGGAGCTATATGCATTGTCAGTAACTCCAACACTCGCTCGACATCGGGGAACGAGCGGAGCACTTTCCTTATGCCGGCTCGATCCCGCCGCGATGCGCTTTCGCCCAAAAGGAGGTCGCGGTTTTCCATCGAGAGGAAGATAGCCACAACACTAAGCATTACCCCGATTATTATCGATGCGATGCCGTCGTATAGCGAGTTGCCGGTATATACCGTAAGGCCAATCCCGGCTGCGGCAATTGTTACACCCAACAGGGCCGCCGAATCCTCGAAAAGCACCGTTAATACTGCGGGATCTCGCGTATCCTGCAAAGTTTGCCATATCCCCCTGCCGCGCTTGAATCTGGCGAATTCTCTGGCTGCAAACACCCACGTGATAAACTCAAACAACAGCGCGGCCCCGAGAACGATGTAACTTAATTTCACGCTGACCAAAGGAGCGGGATGCCGAATTTTACTTACGCCCTCGTATATGCTGAATGTCGCTCCTATGGTGAAAATACTTATGGCGACCACGAACGACCAAAAGTATCTTTCCATGCCATAGCCAAAGGGGTGTTTTTCGTCGGGCGGTTTCTTGCTTAGCGCAATTCCAACAAGCATCAACGCCTGGTTGACCGTATCCGCCACGGAATGAAACGCCTCCGCCAGCATGGCGCTCGATCCCGAAACAAACGCGGCCACGAATTTCATCACCATCGTGGCGGCATTGCCCACCAAAGCAGCGTATACCACTCGCTTCGAGCCTAACGGCATCGGTTATGCCTCCCTGGAGACGCGGCATAAAAAAGCCGTTTTATGATTATTATATGAACCTGGCGGGGATTGATCCGGAAGATCATCCATTCGCGTTTGCCTCTTCTGAGAAAAAACCTCTATACATAATGGCAAATAAAATAAAAGTTTCTTACAAACCCGTCAAGGGATGGGCTGCGGCCTCAACCTTCCTTTGGAACCGCACATTTTTTGAGCTTTTTTAAAGTCGCTAACTATAGCTAAAGCCTCTCTGCAATAATCATACGCGGATTCGTCATCCCCCATGTTTTCCATTATAACGGCCATATTATAATACGCGCGAGCGTTGCGAGGTTCTATCTTGATAACTTTTCGGTACTTCTCAATAGCTTCCTTTTTGCGCCCCTGGACGAGGTAAATGTTCCCCAAGTTCAAGTGGGCCGCCACATTGCGCGGATCCAACGCCGCGACTTTCAAAAATGCGTCCTCTGCAAGTTTGTAGTCGTTTCGCTGCAGGTAAATCAAGCCAAGATTGTGCCATACGGTTGAATTGCGGGGGTTTATAGCTGTGGCGCGGGCATAATGCCATTCGGCCCGTTCCGGCTGGTTGTGCTTCATCCAATACACTCCGAGGTTGACGTTCGCACGCTGAGATGTAGGATCGGTACGCAACGTTGCGTTCCAGATACTTCTCGAATTTTTCCACTGTTTGAGGCGGTGTGAATTCATCGTTCCCAAAAGCGCCGTAGTCAGAATTACAACGGCCATCCAGTCACGGCGGCTTCGATTACCAGCGGACCAGGGACAACTCACAAAACCGGCCGAAACCATGCCCAAAAGTGCACATGCCAGCAAGCCAACGCCTAAGCGGATTACTATTTTACTCCGCCTGCCAAAATTCATTCTGCGGCCGACATGTCCTTTTCTAATGAGTTTCTGGTTGAAGGTTTGCCTTTTCTCGGGGGTAAAAATGAGGGACTTCTTCCATTCACCCTGAAAAGACCTTGTCATCAAAGGCGTTATAATCCATGTTGTTGCCGTGAAAGCAACGGTAAAGAAAAAAGCGGCCCGCCAGAAAGAAACGTCCTCACGACCCTTCCTTGCTGCAATCAACGCTGCCCCCAATAGCGCGATAACCGTTATCCAAAAGAGCACCGTTATCAGCGATAATTCCAATTTCCCCTCATACAGATAACGATAAGAAATCTTTAGTGATGCTATCGCCAGAGTCGTCAGACCCACCCATCTTATAACACCCCAAAGCTTCGATTCACGACTGGTGACATGCTCAATAACCGAAATAATAAAAAAGCAAAATCCCGCCAGCGGAATATAAAGGTAACGTTCCGCGAGCGGCTGATTGGCCGGTATGAGGTTCAGTACCGTCAGCAGATTCAATGGAATCCATACTAGGCCGAAAGCCGCCGCCTTGTTCTTCGACCTCAACCGTAACCCTGCCCATAACATCGCAAACCATAAAAACACGCCGAAAGCCACCGACCACCACTGTGGCGTTCGAAACTGATGATCTGCGCTCAGGTATATCGGCCAGGCCATTATCTTCGAGTACGCCGACACCGACCATCCTGATATTGCGAGCACTCGCCAGTGGAACTCCCCAAAAATATCGCTTGGTGGCAAGTACCCGAAGACGCGCCAGTCTCCGACGAAAAGGGTCGCCATCAAGACAGGGGGTACAAAGTACGGCAAATACCACGCCCAGCGGCGGCGAAGCACTTCGGCGCCGGATTGCTCGACGAGAAGATAGTCGGCGACAAAGGCTAAAAAGGGCAGAATAACCACCACTTGCTTTGAACCAAGGCCTAAAAAGAAGAAAAGCCAGGAAAGCGCGTACGGTCTCCATCGAACCTTTTTCCATTCTCCATCTTTCAAAGCTTCAGCAGTTCCGGACGCCACGACATAGCTCCACAGCGCGCATACCAGGAAAAGAAAAGCAAGCATTTCTTTACGGTGAGAAACGAGCGCCAAAGCCTCCGACCCTGCAGGATGCACCGCAAACAAAAGGGCCGCTCCCCATGCCGCCCATCGGCCGGCAAACCTGCCTTCCAGAAAGCGGAACCAGACCAATACACAAGCGAGGTGCAGAATAAAATTGGTCAAATGGTAACCTCGCGAGTTATAACCCCACAGTGCATAATCCAGGTACAGGGTAACGGACCTTACAGGTCTGCCCGCGCTGAGATATTCCAAAAGGCCATGCGTATCACGTATGAAAGGGTTGATAATTATAAGGAATACATCATCGTACAAAAGGTTTATATGTAATACCTCCAAGCACACCGATCCTCCGACATACAAGAGGAGCGCTACCGCCGCCCACTTGGGAAGTGTGGTTTCGCTGTTCGAAATGTCCTCAGAAGACCGCATAAATAAAGGGGAAACTTCCGCCCGTGGTCTGAGTCAACATCACCAGGATCATAAGGAACGCCATCACTATGAATATCGGCGCCATCCACCATAGCTTTCGTTCGCCAAGAAACTGTATGAATTCTCTTACCACCTCGAACCTGTCCTCGGGGATATAGGCCCACGCAAGTCGTAAGGAAGCAATTACTAAAACCAAAACCGCGACATGGATACGCGAAGCCTGAGATTTTATCACCAGCGCCGCTCCATGCACTGCGATGAGGAAAAAATCCGTGTACCCCGCCGCCATTCTCCAGGCAACGTTGTCTTCGGTCTGCTTAATAAACGCAAAGCATAATTTCAACAACGCAGCGCGGGCCATGAAAAGCAGGCTAAAATAATAGAGAAATATTGTTGCAATCCATACGCTGAAACCGGAAATTTTGCGTTCCACTATCAGTACCGCCGTCAACTCCGCCGCAACGGCCACACTCGCGCCAATAAAAAAAGCGCCCGCTCGCCTCAAGTCTTTTGCAGCGGTGGTATCGTCATCCTTTTTCAAAACTCTCAGCAACACTCCTTGAAGGAAAAGGGCCATCGGAAACATCACAAGCGCCATCCACCCGGCGGCATAACGGAAATACGCCTCACTATGCAAGCCGAACCTGTAGATGATCATCGACCCCCACAAGATTAACGCGAACAAGTAAATCCGCCTGCTCGAAACCACTCGACCGGCCTTTTCTTCAATATGCTTCATATTTTGCTATCCCTCACATTCACGGGCAAGGGATTTTAATCCCTTGTCCACCTTTTTTAGTTACCGATTCCGGCGCTTATTGTCGCCCAATCCACCCGCTCATCCGGCGAGCGGCGAAACGGTTGCTCAACCTCGGGGCCCGGCAATGTTTCCACCTTCCACTTCCGACCGGCGGTATTACCGGAAATTTTCATGGACACCTCGACCCACTTACGTTCACCCCGGCGATGCTTCGGATCTATGTATCGATCTTCGATTTTCTTCCATCCTCCGTTTTGCTCGACGTAAAAAACGAACCTGACCCCGTCACCTTCGCCGGCCCAAGCCTCTTCAATCATCCCGACAAAAAACCGGTCGATGGATTTTGGGCTCGACGGCTCGAAGATTACTCCGGCAGGAATTTTTATCACCGCCGCAGGTTTTTCGACACCGTTTATTTTTACCATTCGCAATTCTCCCGCTCTCCGGGCTTTCCATCCTACGGAATCGGCATCGGCGGAATCATACGAGTTAATATAGCACCGAAAAGCCGCAGTTTCCCCCAGCCTGTTGCAATGAGGCCCGTGCGCCGCCCATGATATACCACCGGCCAGGATCACCGGTGTTATTGCTGCAATAGACCCCCGGCGCGGGCCGGGACTGCGAATAAACCGCATAAAAAACAATAGAATTATCGTAAGTACCTGAATCTCGACGATCAACCGCAACACATCCCATTGTTCCGATAGAGCTTCCCAGACAATTGCGCCGGTCGCCGCGAGAGGTACCGCCCACCATATTGCGCTCGGCTTCTTACCGGATTGCCGGGCGCTCCACCACCCGATCCTCATCCACAAAAATCCGCCGCCGCCTACCCCCAACAACCAGGCGCCGAAATGGGGTATCTGTAACTTGCGCCACACTACCATCAAGCCTAGCAGCCACAGTGGAAGCAGGCAGGCCGATTGCGCCGAGATCGATCCGTCGTCCGAATTTTTTACCTCCACTCGCCATGCCGCCCAACCGGCGCCGCAACCGGCAATTACCATCAATACTACGCCTGTAGCGCCGGTGGAAAGCCATGACTTATCGAGCACGCCCCATGCGAAAAGCCCCATGGCCGCTCCCGCCACTATATGAAATACCCCCGCCTCCCATTTGGCGCTTTCGTTCATTGCTTGATCCCCTTGCGCGCTACGGCCACCAGCGTAGTCCCGATAAAAAAATCGAACCCCCTCAATACCAGCAAGCGCTCGGTATCAAGCAATGCCAGCAGCAAGCGGTTGATAAAACCGGGCAACTGATAAGAAATCGTCTCCGGCGCTTCACCGGATTTCGAGAATTTCTGAATTATTCTGACCGCCGCAATTATCGGTGTCGGTGCGCTCATATACGAAAAGAGCTTTATATCGCAGAACCCGGCATCGTAAAGCAACCTTCCGAGCATTCGTCTGTTGTAACGCCGCTTGTGACCGAGCGCCACATCATGCGGACCCCACAACCATGGCATCGCCGGAACAGTCAATATCGCCACGCCACCGGGGGCAATTACCCGATATAATTCCCTCACTGCAGCCGCGTCGTCGTCGAGATGCTCGATCAAATCCGAAGCTACCGCCGCATCGAAGGAATCGGCGGCCAGCGGCGCAAAGTTGATTTCCCCTCGAATAAGCAAGCGCAAATCTCTTCTGCGACAAAACTTCAAAGCTACGGAGTCGACGTCCACTCCTACGGCAGTCACCCAATCGCTTGCGTTCGCCAAGAAACCGCCGGTACCGCAGCCTATATCCACCATCCGAAGACCGCTCGGCGATTTCAACTCGCGGCGAAAAAGATCGCTCAACAACCTGTGTTTGGCCACGAACCAAAAGTACCGGTCTTCGGCCCGGTACATCTTCTCATATTCCCGTTGATCCAAGCTCGCAGATTTTGCCTTGTACTGAACCATACCACCTGCCCGTGTGCTTATTTGCCGCCTTTGTCGCCGGTTTGTTGTCCTGTTGAATGCTCCAGTTTTTTCAGACGACTTCGGATGGCCGCAAGTTCCCTTAATATTTGCGGAAAATCCTTAAGCACCTTCAACTTGCTTCCGGCAACGTCATGCCATTTTACTCCCACCTCGGCCACCTTGAGGCCCATGCGTTTGGCCAAAACCAGCATTTCGACATCGAAGGTGTAACCGTTAATGGTCATGTGTTCCGCCAACGTGTGCGCCGCGTCGGAAGTGAACATTTTGAATCCGCATTGAGTGTCTTTTATGCCCGTCGAAAAAAGCGTTTGCACAACCATTCCGAAGGACAGTCCCAACAGCACTCTATGCCATGGCTGATATTTCTCCATCATGCTCGTATCCGTCATCCTCGATCCCACGGCGACGTCACTTCCCTTGTTTAAGGCATCGAGCAGCTTGTCCGCTTCTTCTATCGGCGTGGACATGTCCGCATCGGTGAAAAACACTATTTCCCCTTTTGCGTGCTTCATTCCCTCCCTTATCGCCCATCCCTTGCCGCGATTAATATCGGAAGCAAGCGTCACGATGCCCTCATGTCCAGCGGCCACGCGGGCGGTACCGTCGATGCTGCCGTCGTTTACCACCAACAGCTCGATTTCGATATTTCGGGCGCGTGCATACTCGAAAACGCGCTCGATTGTCGCGCCGATGCGTTCCTCTTCGTTAAATGCGGGAATGATGATCGACCACATGATTTTTCCGATAAAGTCGTGTTTCGAGAATACCGGAAGCTGCACCCGGGCGCAATATCAATGTGGTCGGTACACCGGACAAGGGATTTAAATCCCTTGTCCGAATGTAAGATGGAATCCGCGACGTAAGGTAATGAGGTCGCCCTGACAGATTTTTCACGTGGCCGGAAGTGTTAAACCGGTACATGGGTTGAAATGAAGGGCAAAACCCGCCAATTTCTATAAGCATATGCAATCGGGTAAAACAGGTCTTGTCGTATCCGCCGGAACGGCGGTTCTCGCCGCGTTGTTTGCCGGTTTTCTCGCAGGAGCGCATTTCGTCCGCGAGGACTTCACTTACCTGGTGATAACCCGCTACGTTATGACCGGCGTCTTCGACGTTTTCACGATGGACCTCTGCTCGGGTATTTGGTTTCGACCTTTACCCATAATTCTATGGAAAATCTGCCTGGCGGCTTTTGGGCTTAAGGCCGGATATTATTACGTCGTCAATGCGGCGATTCTTCTGGCAACCGCCTTTCTGGCAGCCGCTTTGGCGCGAAGGCTGGGCGCGGGACCCTTGGGGTCGAGATTTGCCGGTCTGCTATTTGTCGCTCACCCGGTAACCGTCGGTGCTGCGAGTTACCTTGCGGCGCGGTTCGACGTAATGGGAGCCTTTTTGGCCGTTTGCGCAATATATCTGCAAATTATATCTCGCCGATCCGGGCGCCGTACCGTTATAGTCGTCACTGCCGCCGTTGCGACCCTCGCGGCATGCCTTTGCAAGGAGATGTACTTCACCGTTCCCCTTTTGATTTTTCTCCTGCCCGCAGATTCCAACGGGGAAGTTACTGCCCGCTTCGGTTTTGTAAATCGCCTAAAGGAAAGCATACCGCACCTTTGCGCCGTCTGTGCGTATATAATATGGCGCGCGGCGGTTATCGGGCATTTGATCGGCGGGTATATCTACTTGCGGTCGAGCACGCCGGAAGTACTCAGAATGATGCCGCTGAACGCGCTGCGGGCGATAGCTGAATCGGCGTCCATGTTTGCCGGCGTCACTTATGAGACAATAAACCTCGGCCGGCTTAATTACGCGGTTTTCGCAGCGGCGCTTGCCGTGGCGTTGTGGATATTTATCGGCAGGCGCCGTTTTCGCGAACCGGGAGTTATGCTGCTTTCCGCGTGGGTTCTGATCTCCGTGGCGCCGATATTTAGTCTTCCGGACATTATCAGATACAGTCCTCGACTTCTCTATTTCCCGACGCTTGTGACTTTAATTTTTCTGGCCCGGCTTTACCCGCCCGAACAGCGATTGCGAAACCGGATAGCGCCGCTTGTACTGCTAATGGCGTGGGTGCCGATGTCCTACGCCGTTATAAACGCGCGGCGCGCCGAAAGCGAAAAGCATCGAAAACTCACCGTCGCGATGTACGATTATTATATGCCGCGAGCTTTGACCGAACCGGAAAATCAATACAAAATAATTTTCGGCGTCGGGCCGGAAATATTCACACTCGACGAGATGTTCATCACCAACCTGCCCACTGAAATGGATTTTTTCAACTCTCCGACAGGCACGTTCCGGTTCTTGTTCGGTGACCGCATAAACCGCACCGCCGTGGTGAAGAAGCCCGGTGTGGATTACGCCCGAAGACGATACACAAACCTGTGGGACTATGAATCGCATGATCGGTTTCTGGTCGTCGAGTCCGAACGGGTGGCGATAGAAACATATCGCACGCCGGACATACTGGGCCTCATGGAGCGGGGCAAAAGGGTGGAGGTCGGCGTTTACGATCCCGAAACGGGCACACTCGCCGACGCGACTTCGGTATTCATTCAAACTCTCGCACGGCGAAACAATTCCATCACAGAGCCGATAACCTGGCGCCTTAACACCGACATCAAAAACTGGTCGCTTTCGCCGCAGTTGCAACTCACACGGCAAGATTCGGATTATGCTGAATTTATTTCCACGGGAAGCGATCCCTATATGACCCGATCCGTAAAAGGGTTGGAACCCCTGCCTTACCGATACGTTCGGATAGAGATGAGCGTCGAGAAAGTCGGTCTGTTCGGCCCGGAGATCATGAGGGGTACCGTTAGTTGGCGGGGAAGCAGGAAACCTCCTTACGGACTTGCCGAGCGCGTCGAGTTTCTCGTTCGAGCGGACGGGAAAAAACGCACCTATAACATTGAAGTCGGCAAATGGCCCGGCTGGTACCTGTCGGACAAATTAGACTCGATCCGGGTTGATCCCGTCGATGCCGACTGCCTCCTGAAAATACACTCGATTTCCCTGGCCTCGGAGAAAGTTTCCAACTCCCGTTAGCCGAGAGGGGAGGAGAACGAACTGCGGATCACGGCACTGCGTTGATATCCCCTTTCCAGGCGGCGCGCAATACGGCGGTAAGCTCATCGAACCGGTTATCATGATCCGGCCTGCGGGGCGTCGCTTCGAGCTTGGCAGGTTCGGCAAGTATGTTATTAACCGCCCGCTCGATAAAGGCTTCGTCCACGGCCTCGACGCCTGCAAAGCTTGTCGGGTGCCCCAGTTTTTCATACAATCCCCACAGCGCTTCCGCGCCGGCAAGAGCGGCGTCCTCAGGCGATAAGCCTTGCGCGTCAACGCCGAGCGCCCCGGCAACCTCGACCGATCTGTCGCCGATCTCGGGCGCGTAGTATTTCCAGCAATACGGTAAAAGTATCGCAACGGCGCTGCCGTGAGGAAGTATATTGTAGAAACTGTAACTGAAACCGTGCGGCAATCCTGCGGGTTTGAAATGTATCACCACGCCGCCGGAATGACTTGCCTTCGACATTCCTACTCTAGCGTCGATGTCCGATCCGTCGCGCCGGGCGGCTTCAAGGTGCTTCATGACCATACGGGTTCCTTCCAGCGCAACGGAGTCGACTCCCGAGCGGCCTTTAGTGTTGAAATATCCTTCGATATGGTGTGTCAAAGTGTCCAGGCCTACTACCGTGGTAAGTTCCGGCGGGCAGGATTGCGTTAGTGCAGGATCGACCACGGCGGCGGCGGGCAGTAGCGCCATATCCACCTGTATGAATTTGCGGTTTTCGGAAGGTACCGAGAGGACGGCGTAATGGGTTACTTCCGACCCCGTCCCGGAAGTTGTGGGCACTTCCACGCACCGGGCGGTTCGCGCATCCCGCGCCCCAACTTTACTTGCGTCCATGACACTGCCGCCCCCAACGCCCACCACAACGTCATGACCGCCTTCCTTTACCGCACCTGTCAGCTTTGCGGCGGTTTCGACCGTCGGGTTCGGCTCGACGCCCTCGAATAGCCGCCATTCGAGCCCTTCCCGCTCGATGGAAGCCGTCACGGCGTCGAGCGCGCCGCTGCTACCGGCGGAACCGCCTCCGATGACCACCAGCGGCCTGTTTCCTACCTCGCGGACGACCTTGCCGACTTCATCGACAACGCCGACCCCGAAGTGTGTTTTCATCGGCAAAACCGCCGAAACCTTTTCAGGTATAAAATCCACCATGGCAAATGATCCTTTCGAAATGTTGATGTTAACTAATGTAATATTCCAATGTGCGGCAGGCAATCCGACTCACACATGTCCGTCACCTGCCAGCCAAGAAGGAATTTCCCCATCAACCCCACCCCACCCGGTTTTAATGTAGTAGGGGGAGTAGGGTGACTTAAACTTACTAATCGTCTATTATTATTCAAATTATAGAAAGTATGAAAAGTATCATTAGTGAAAAAGGTAACAAAGTAGACATAATAATTGGTATCAATCGGCAATTATTGATTTTTGCTTCAATAATGCTTCTTTTCGGAATTCTTTATCGAAATGTTTCACCGTTCTGGCAATCAGAAACTATGGACTCATCACGAATCTATTACAACATAATCTGTTTGTTAAGCATTTTATACTTTATTACTTCAGCTACAGGTTTATCACTGAAGAAAGAATGGGGGAGAATTTTTTCTATTAGCTCCAATTTTTTAATTTTTTTCTTTTTCCTTGGCATTAAAATAATAAATTTTTTCGTATTGCTGGCGGATGGTTTAGAATTTTCTTTTTGGGACCTATTGGAAACGACCGACGATAAAATCGAATTCTTTGTTTCGATAGTAGCAATTATTGTGGTGATAATTATTTCGCGAAAACAATTCAAAAAAGAATTTTTGTATGCTAATACAAGCAAATATGACTTATAACATTTGAGACCCGTATATTACTCCACCCCACCCGGAGGCGGGGCGGGCCCTCACGGGCGTTTTTACTAATAGCAGATGAGGTGCTCCCCTTAGAAAGGGCCACTTACCTATTGCAAATTCAGCTTGAATTTACGGTTTTCTATTTATAAATTGCCGAAATCCGCATCTAGCTGGAAACGTACACCGGCGGTTGGCGATCCTTCCACGGCATAGCCTCTTCGAAGGCGCTTGCCAGGCGGATTAACATGTCCTCGCGGCCGAAGCGCGCGGAGAAGTGAGCGCCGATCGGCAATCCACTTTTGCTCTGAGCCAGCGGCAATGAGATGGCCGGCTGCCCGGTGATATTAAATACTGAAGTATTTGGACAAAACCCACCGCACTTGAAGAAAAACTCATCAGGGGAAATATCTTGAATTGTGTTTAAAGTATCCAACGGTACCGCCGGTGTAATGGTGGTGGGCGTCAGAAAGAGGTCGTATTTATCAAAAAAAGGCGCCATCTCGCGACGTACTGCGTTCATTCTTGTCTGCGTCAGCACCATGTCAACCGCTGTAAGTTTCTGAGCTTCCTGGTAGGCCGTGAGGATAACGGGTTCCAGGTGATCGCTGTCGATGGGCCGGTTATATTGGAACGCAAGTAAGTTGCATATTGCCAAACTGGAATAGAAGTTGATTTTTAACCCCAGAAAAGAGTTTTCGATGCTGAATTGAGGAACCGCTTCCTCGACGATATGCCCCATCTCTTCACATTGTTTCGCGACTGCTTCAATCGTTTTTACAACGTCCGGATCAACAGTCCCCGGCAGCCATGTCTGGGTGGTGAAGGCAATCCGAAGCTTGCCGTGATGTGTCCCCCTTTTGAACTGGACAGATAATTGTGTAAGAATTTAGGTAGA
>CAZDAF010000011.1:0-26233 GCA_964503115.1 uncultured bacterium | reverse complement strand
AAAAAATAGAAAATTGGATAGGAAGAAACATGGCCTATCCAACGAACGTTTTACACTTAGCTACCGAATGTTCAAATCGTCGTCATAGCGCAGCATTTCCGCTTGGATTGCCCGAATGGTTCATTAAATTGTTCACCAAACCTGAAGATATAGTATTAGATCCATTTGTTGGTTCCGGCACGACTGCCATTGCCGCATTGCGATTGGGGCGAAGATACTTGGGAATTGATGTTAATCGAGAATATTGTGACATGGCGGAAAACAAACTGGCGGAGATAAAAGCGGAAAAGGAAGCCCCATGGAACCAATTAACCTTAACGATATAAAAACTTTTGTTAATAAAAACATCGTAAATTTTCATGAGAATAAACTTAAATCTCTTCGTTCTATTAATCTTAAAAAAATATTGAAATCCAAGAATCCTTACTTATTCAAAGCGAAAAACATCTCTGTTGCAACATATTTAATACGTGAAATTCTGGATGCTTATTTGTCATCATCAGAAGAAAAGTTGTTCGGAGATTTTCTTGAGGAATTGGCTATATTCATTTCCGGTAAAGCCTGTGGGGGTAGAAAGTCCGCTGCAACGGGAGTTGATCTTGAGTTCTTAAACGAAGGTACTCATCATCTGGTATCTATTAAGTCCGGCCCTAACTGGGGCAACAGTTCTCAACATAAGAAACAAGAACAAGACTTTCAAACTGCAGTTAAAGTTCTGAAACAGTCCAATCGTAAACTTGACGTGCAACCTGTGCTTGGCATTTGTTACGGTAGAGTAAGGACAAGCTTTGTCAGGGGTTACTTAAAGGTTGTAGGGCAAAATTTTTGGTATCTAATCAGTGGAAATGAGAATCTATATACTGATATTATTGAACCTCTAGGTTACCGAGCGAAACAACACAATGAAAAATTCAAAAAGCAGAAAAGTCGGCTAATAAACATATTTACCAAGAACTTTTTAGAGGAGTTTTGCAAAGATGGTGTCATCGATTGGGTTAAGCTTGTTGAATTCAATAGCGGCAATCTTGACCTGAAATAGATAATCAAAATAATCGATATTCTTCTCTGGAAGAATACAACACAATAAATTTATGTGCGTGGTGATTTCCGATAATATCCAATTTTGACCAAGATGTTTCCAGTTTGAAGCGGTGATATACAACAAAAGTTCAGGAGGATGAAGGAAATGCACGATGTGAAAACCAAACCGATGGCCGACGGCAGGGCGACGGGGGCGAGCGTCAAGTGGGACGGGGGCCAGTTTTGTTTTATTGCGACCGATAGGGGAATATTGGGATGCGGGATTTTTAATATCGGCATATTAGACGAGTTCGACATGGCGGGCGCGCTTGCCAAGGGTACTCCCTCCCTGCCGCTGGTCGAGCCGGAAGACCTTCTTTCGGCACGCGTCTCGATGGTTTCCGTCAAGGCGCGCGAAATAGGCATAACCGAGGGGATGACCGGAGAGGAAGTCCTCGAAAAATTACTGGGGAGAAAATAAAATGAGCGGAAGACTTGAGGGAAAAAAGGCATTGATCACCGGCGCGGGCAAGCAGTCGGGGATCGGTTTTGCGATAGCTAAAAAACTTGCCGGCGAAGGCGCTGCGGTCATGATTGCCGACCTGGTTAAGCCTCTGGAAGAGTTTGAAGGCTACGTGCGTACTTCGGGCGCATCCGACCTCGATAAAACCGTGGCGGCTTTGAAGGAATTGGGCATGCAGGCAGAGGGAGCGCCGGTGGACGTTACCGATTCGGACAGTATCGAGGCCATGGCTGAAGTCGTCGAGAAACGTTTCGGCAATCTGGATATTCTTGTAAACAACGCCGGCGGCGCGCCGGGCACATCAACCATGCTGGCCATCAAAGAGCGCGCCTGGTTGTATTCGTTCGATCTCAACGTCCACGGAGCCTTCCGGGTGACTCGTGCCGTGGCGAACCTGCTGGCTGACGGCGCAAGCATCGTCAATATGTCCAGCCGCGCGGGTAAAGTGCCTTCGGCGTTTCTCGGAGCGTATTGCACATCGAAGGCAGCGCTTATTATGATGACCAAGGTGTTTGCGCTCGAATTGTCGATTCGAAAAATTCGCGTCAACTCCGTCTGCCCGGGGCAAATAGAAACGGAATTGGGCAGATGGGGATGGAAATTGAAAGCGGTGGCGGAGCAACTCGGCGAACAAGAGTATCGCGAAGTGCTTGCGAACAGATTACCATTGAAAAGACTGGGCACGCCGGACGATGTTGCGGACGTTGTGCTGTTTCTGGCGAGTGATGAAAGTTCTTACCTCACGGGCCAGTCGATAAACGTTACCGGCGGACAATTGATGGAAATATAAATTTGGGAGAATGTATTTTCTAATTGAAAGGAGAAATTATGGCGGAGATTAACGGCGGGCGGATGGTAGTGAACGCCTTGGAGAAGGAAGGCGTGACTCATGTTTTTTCGATCAGCGGCGGTCATATCGCGCCGATATATGACGCACTGTTAGAGTCGGATATCAAGCTGGTCACCACGCGCCACGAGCAGGCTGCGGCGATGATGGCCGGCGGATGGGCGAGAACGACGGGCGAACCGGGGGTATGCATAGTTACCGCCGGGCCGGGATTCACCAACGCCATTACCGGTATGGCGGACGCGCATATGGCGTGTGCGCCGGTGGTGTGTATAGCGGGAACCGTGGCTACCGACATGAGCGACCGGCTGGATTTGCAGGATTTGAATCAACTCGACATGATGAAACCCATCACGAACTGGGCAAGAACGGTGATAAAGACCGCGAGAATACCCGAGTCGATTCACGAGGCGTTCAAACAAGCCCGAGGCGGCTCGCCCGGACCGGTTTTCCTCGAAGTGCCCGCTGATATTCTGGGCAGAAAAATCGAGGACTCGAAAGTGGTGCCCGCCGAGCCTATCGCAAGGCCCCGGCCGGGACTTGCGCCGGAGGAGTTGGACAAGGTCGTCGAGATGATCCGATCCTCCAAAAAGCCGATACTTATAGCGGGCAGCGGTGTGTATTACGCCCGTGGCGCCGAAGACCTTGTGCGGTTCGCCGAAAAAGCGAAGATTCCCACTTTCACCACAGGCCTCGGCAAGGGTTGCATCAGCGACGACCATCCGCTCGGTTACGGGACCAGCATGGCTCTCAAGCCGGGAGCGGCAATGGCGGCGCTTACTCAGGCGGACCTGATTTTCCTGCTGGGCACACGCATAAGCTTGTTTTTCCTGTATGGAAGGGTATTCAATCCCGCTGCGAAGATGATACATCTCAATATCGACCCCGTGGAATTAGGTCGCAACCGCGTACCCGACCTTGGGCTGGTGGCGGACGCCGGCCGCGCCGTATCGCAATTGGCGGACGCCGCCGAGGGCGAAGTCGACCCGGCTGCGTTCGATGAGTGGCGCGCCACTCTCGATCAGGCTCACAAGAGCGCAATGGAATTCTTCCGGCCTCAAATCGAAACCGACGAGATGCCTATGCACCCGTTGCGACTTTGCAAGGAAGTGGAGGATTTCCTCGGCCCGGATGACATAATGGCGCTGGACGGAGGCGATACGCAAATTTGGATGGGCATGGTGCGCTCGAATTTCAAGCCGGGCACAACGCTCGAATCGGGGCTGTTCGGCTGCCTTGGAGTGGGTATACCTTTCGGTGTCGCCGCCGCTTTGGCCAATCCCGACCGCAATGTATGTGTCTTTATAGGAGACGGGTCGGTGGGGTTCAATTTTATGGAACTGCATACCGCGCTTTGCCAGGGCGTCAATCTCACCGTAGTTATAAACAATGACAATGCGTGGGGCATGGTCAAACATAGCCAGATGTTGAGTTACGGCCCCGAAAGAACCTGCGGCGTCGAACTGGGAGATGTCCCTTACCACAAAATGCTTGAAGGGCTCGGAGGATGGGCCACCGAAGTCAATAAGCCCGATGAGGTACGTCCGGCGCTCGAAGAAGCCCGGAAACAAGGCGGTGTGTGCATGATAAACGCGCACGTCAAGCCCGGAGTCGTCAGCCCCGGCAGCATCGCATTGGCCAATATCGGCAAAGAAGGCGGCGGATTATGATCCGTTCTCTTAAGTAGAACGGGATTGGCAGCGGAATATAACGGCGGCGGTATCGGCGGCGCGTATGGTATTGGCATGTATTTTAATGATGTCGTCTATACTGCGCGCGTACCCGCCGGCGGCGAGGCTCACGATAGGTATGCAGCGGCTCGCCGCTTCCCAGAAAACGCCTTCATCGCGGTGCATTATGCCCGGAATGGTCAGGTTCAGCTTGCCCACCGTGTCGTTTTCGTAAACATCGGCTCCCGCAACGTAAATTACCAATTGTGGGAAAAAATCGTCGAAAAGGGTGAAATAATAGCTGCGTAGCGTGTCCATGTACTCATCTTCGCCGATCCCATCCGGCAGGTCGATGTTCATACCGCCCGTCTCTTTTTCGTCGGGGTAGATGCTTTCGCAGTGCATGCTGAAAGTCATCACGCGATCGTTGTTTTTGAAGAAGAAAGCGTTACCGTTCCCTTGGTGCACATCCAGGTCGAGAATAAGAATGCGCTCGACGGCGCCTTCATCCAGCAGCGTTTGTGCGGCGACGGCGATGTCGTTTATCATGCACAGTCCTTCGCCATGATCGGGGTATGCGTGGTGGAATCCGCCGCCGAGGTTGCAAGCGACGCCGTCGCGTAGCGCCAGCCGACACGCTTGCAACGTGCCGCCCGCGTGATGGAGGAACGTATCGAACAACTCGGCGGAATAAGGTAATTCAAGCAGATCGATTTCTTCCCGGGTCAGCGATCCTTCCTTCAACTTCCGGATATACTCCGGCGTGTGGAACCGCAGCAGGTCCTCATCGGAGATGGGATAAGCCTCCTCGAAATTCTCGACGCCGAATTCACCTTTTATAAGAAGCACTTCGCGCGTAAGACGGTATTTTTGCATCGGAAACAGGTGTTCCCCGATATCGGCCATATAGTAATCCGAGTAAAGTATATCCATATTTTCAAAAAACCACGCTTTTGGGCTAGGTTAGCCCAATGAACATAAACTTCAAGCTCTCCAACCCGAATTTGAGGCTTCAATAAGCAAAAAAGACACTTTTCCTGTGAAAATTAACGTTTTTAGAACATGTTTAGCCTTGACTCCGTACGGCAGGGTGATTAAATTAAGTTCATAAAGTTAAGAAATAGAATAGCTTTTTAGCTTTTCCCAAAGGAGGTACAAACGATGGGCAAAATAATCGGTATAGACCTCGGAACCACCAATTCGGTGGTGGCCGTTATGGAAGGCGGCGATCCGAAGGTTATACAGAACCAGGAAGGTAACCGCACCACTCCAAGCGTTGTGGCCTTTTCCAAGGAAGGAGAGATTCTCGTCGGCCAGGTGGCGAAGCGCCAGGCTATCACGAACCCCGAAAACACCGTTTTCAGCATCAAGCGCTTTATGGGCCGCCGGTATAACGAGGTGGCCAAAGAAATCGAGATGGTTCCTTACAAGGTTATACGGGCTCAGAACAATGATGCTCGAGTCGAAGTTCAGGGCAAGCTTTTTTCTCCGCCGGAGATAGGCGCCAAGGTGCTCACCAAACTCAAAGAAGCCGCCGAGGCGTATCTGGGCGGCGAGAAGATCACCGAGGCGGTAATAACCGTGCCGGCATACTTCAATGACAGCCAAAGGCAGGCCACCAAAGACGCGGGCCGCATCGCGGGTCTGGATGTCAAACGCATTATCAATGAGCCTACCGCTGCGGCGCTGGCATACGGATTGGACAAAAAAAAGGACGAGCTTATCGCGGTTTACGACTTCGGGGGCGGTACTTTCGATATATCCATTCTCGAAGTGGGTGACAACGTCGTCGAGGTCAAGGCCACCAACGGCGATACGCACCTTGGTGGAGACGATATAGACCAGAAAATCATCAATTGGCTGGTTGACGAATTCAAGAAGGATCAGGGCATTGACGTGAGCAAGGATCGCATGGTGATTCAGCGGCTTAAAGAAGCTGCCGAAAAGGCCAAGATCGAGCTCAGCAGCGTCATGGAGACCGAAATCAACCTACCGTTCCTAACCGCAGACGCGAGCGGGCCGAAACACCTCAATATCAAACTCAGCCGCAGCAAGTTCGAGCAGATGATCGATGACATCGTCGGGAGAACGGTCGGGCCTTGCAGACAGGCGATAAAAGATGCCGGTGTCGATCCGAAGGACATAAACGAAGTGGTGCTGGTGGGCGGCTCGACCCGTATACCGCTGGTTCAGAAGAATGTGAAGGAAGTGTTCGGCAAGGAACCGCACCAGGGCGTTAATCCCGACGAGGTCGTAGCGCTGGGCGCCGCCGTGCAGGCGGGAGTGCTGGGTGGCGAGGTCAAAGACGTTCTGCTGCTCGACGTTACGCCGCTGTCACTGGGCATTGAAACTCTAGGCGGCGTTATGACCAGGCTAATCGAGCGGAATACCACCATCCCGACGCGCAAGAGCGAGATATTCACCACTGCCGCGGACAGCCAGCCGCAGGTCGAGGTTCACGTGATGCAGGGGGAGCGCGAGATGGCGCAGTATAACCGCACACTCGGTAAGTTCATACTCGACGGGTTGCCTCCCGCCCCGAGGGGGGTGCCACAAATCGAGGTTACCTTCGACATCGATGCGAACGGCATAGTGCACGTTTCCGCACAGGACAAGGCCACCGGCAAGGAACAATCCATCACCATCACGGCAAGCTCGGGGTTGAACGAAGATGAAATACAAAACATGGTGAAGGATGCGGAAACTCACGCCGAGGATGATCACAAGCGCAAAGAAGAAATCGAGGTTCGCAATAATCTCGACTCGCTGGTTTACAACACCGACAAACTTCTTCGAGAGAATGCCGATAAGCTCAACGACGCCGACACCGCCGATGTTAAGGCTGCGGTCGAGGAGGGTCGGAGCCTGCTCGAAAAGGACGGTGACGTATCCGCGATGAAAGCCGTTCTCGAGCGTATCCAGCAAGCGAGCCATAAGATGGCGGAGGTTATGTACCAGAGCGCTACGGCCGGCGCGCCGGGAGGGGCGCCGGCGGGAGGGGCGCCGCCGGGAGCGGGGCCGTTCGATCCGTCCGCTACGCCTCCGGGCGCGGACCAAGGCCCTGCCCAAAGCGCGGACGATGATGTGATCGACGCCGAATACGAGGAAAACAATTAATTACTTTACCGAGGTGGCGAAATTTGTTCGGTCGTTTTACTCTCGGTTAAAGGGATGTAATCTCATAGGATCAAGGGTCCAAGGGATCGAAGATTCGACTGGAAGAACACCTGATACCTTGAACTCCCGGAATCCTTATATAAATAAGGAGACGCTCAATGGCGATAATTCGATGGGATCCATTCCGTGACCTTATGAATCTTCAGGAAAAGATGAACCGCCTTTTCGAAGACGGTCTGGCTCCCCGGCAGGAGATGTTTTACTCCGGATCATGGATTCCGGCGGTGGACATTTACGAGACCGACGTGGAATTCGTGGCAAAAGCCGAATTGCCCGGGCTGGAAGCCAAGGATATCAAAGTCGAGCTGAAGGAGAACCTGCTTTACATAGAAGGCGAGCGGAGATTGGAAAGGGGAATGAAGGAAGAGAATTACCATCGCATTGAGCGCAGCTACGGGCGCTTCCAAAGAGCCTTTACACTGCCCGCCGATGTGGTCTGCGACGATGTCAAAGCCATTTTCGAGGACGGTGTGCTCGAAGTACATTTGCCCAAGTCGGAGGAAAGCGAACCGAAGCAAATTAAGGTTAAAATTACATGATAAGCGTAGCGGTTGTTTGTGAATAAAGCCCATTCGTTGTATCCTTCTTTAGTGGCGCCGGGGAGATGAGCTGAATTCCCCGGCGTTATAATTGATGGGCGCAACTGGAAGATGAAAAAGCCGACGAAAGTGAAATTCCGCAAGCCGGTTGCACGAAAAGCTACCCGACCCATGAGCACCAAGAAGGGAAAACGCGGGTATGATCGGCGAAGGGATAAAAGCTCGTCGGAACACAAAACCATGGAGCGGGAAGATGACGAAGAAAGCGTTATATTTCATCGGCGGTTTCCTGGCGGCGCTGGCGGTGTTGACCCTCGCAGGCCCTACGCAGAGCGCACGACATACTTCCGTGGTGGAGGTGGCGAAAGAAGCCGGCCCGGCGGTGGTGAACATAAACACCGAGCAGGTGGTCGCACGCGGCGCCAACCCGTTTTTCCCTTACGGTTCCGATCCTCTTTTGGAGGAGTTTTTCCGCGATTTCCTTGACCCGAGGTATACACGCCGGCAAGTGAGGAATAGCCTGGGTTCGGGCGTCATAATTAACTCTGCAGGACACGTGCTTACCAACGAGCACATAATTCTCAGTACAGGCAAAGTTAACGTGACATTGCTGGGAGGCCGTCACATCGAAGCCGAGCTTATCGGAGCCGATGCTGAAAGCGACTTGGCCGTGCTGAGGCTTAAAAGCCGGGACAAGTTGCCCTATATCGAAATGGGCGACAGCGATAAAGTCATGGTCGGAGAACCGTCGATTGCCATAGGCAATCCTTTCGGGTTGAGCCACACCGTTACGGTGGGCGTAATAAGCGCCACTCACCGGTCGATACACACTTCCGAAAGAATCTATAACGATTTTATACAAACCGACGCATCGATAAATCCGGGCAACTCGGGAGGGCCGTTACTTGATGCGGACGGCAGGTTGATAGGGATAAATACGGCCATTTATAAAAAAGCTCAGGGTATCGGATTCGCCATACCCATAAACCGCGCCAGGAGTGTGGTGAACGATTTGATACGGTATGGCGAGGTTCACGTGGGATGGTTGGGCGTGCAGGTGAGGGATCTTACGGCGGCAAGCGCCCGTAAACTGGGCTACACCGGCCCCGGCGGCGTGGTTGTGAGTCTTATAGTCGACGGTGGGCCTGCAAATCGGGCGGGGCTGAAGTACGGTGACGTTATCGAGCAACTGGACGGGCTTCCTATTCGGATGAAGGAGGATTTCAGATTCGCCGTAAGGCGATTGCCGGTGGGGAAAGTAGTGAGATTGAAAATAAGCCGCAAAAATGCCCGCAAAACGATAGAAATAAAAACTCGAGATTTTCCGCTCGACATGGCCGAAGAAGTGGCTCGATATATGCTCGGTATACAGGTTCGGCGCGCTCCCGCCGGAATACCGGGCGTAACGGTCGATAGAGTGGCACCGGGGTCTCCGGCCGCGCGTATAGGTCTCCGGTCGGGCGATATAATCCTAAAGCTGAACGATAGTGCGATCAGGGACATCGATCAATGGCGCAAGGCGGTGGCAAAAGTTCGTATGATGGATAGCGCCCTGCTTTTGGTGCGCCGGGGCCGAAGCGTTTATTATGTCACATTGCCCCTCAGTCCTTGATACAGATATAAGGCTTTGCTATTTTTAACCAACAAATCTCTATTGGTTGGAGGACGAGTGTTTGATTAAGATAGATGGTTTAACCAAGTATTATGGTGATTTTTGCGCAGTCGAGGATTTGAGTTTCAGGGTGCGGGAAGGATGCATACTCGGTTTCCTCGGCCCGAACGGCGCCGGTAAAACCACCACCATGCGTATATTGACGGGGTTTATGCCTTCGTCCGGCGGAAAGGTGCTTGTCGGAGGATACGATGTGTTCACGCACCCGATGGAGGTGAAGAAACTCATCGGATACATGCCGGAGTTGCCCCCACTGTATCATGACATGCGGGTGGAGTCATATCTCCAATTCGTAGCGAAGATCAAAGGTGTGAGTCGCCGCAAGCGCAAGGCAAAGGTCGAGGACGTAATAAACGCATGCGCTCTGGACGAGAAGCGATCGGCCATCATCCGTAGCCTGTCCAAGGGATATCGGCAGCGAGTCGGCCTGGCGCAGGCGATGGTGCACGATCCTCAAATTCTTGTTCTGGACGAGCCGACCATAGGGTTGGACCCGAGACAAATTATCGAGATCAGGAATCTGATTAAAAGTTTGGGGGAAAACCGCACCGTCATATTGAGCACGCATATACTGGCTGAAGTTACCATGACCTGCGACCGCGTTCTGATAATACACCATGGAAAAAAAGTGGTGGATGACGACATCGGGAATTTAACCAAGACGATGAATATCGAGGAAGCTTTTCTCAAGCTCGTGGCGGAAGCCGAAGGCGAGGAGGGCGTCGCCGGTTTGGCTGCGTCGGATGATAACACCCCCAAAGAGGTGACGCCGTGAGCAAGACACTGACCATTTTCGTGCAGGAGGTGAAAAACTACTTTCTCAGCCCGATAGCTTACATTATCGCGGCAGGATTCGTGGTGTTTTCGGGGGTGTCATTTTATTACAGGGCGACCAATTTCCCGAGAACGATAGCGGCGGCCCAATCAAGCGGGTTGCTCGATATGCTGAAACAGAACCGCATCAACTACTTCGTGATAACACCGATGTTGAGCGATGTGGGCTATATATTGATGTTTTTAATACCCGTTATCACCATGAGGTTATGGGCGGAGGAAAGGCGAGCGCATACCGATGAATTGCTCCTCACCAGCCCCATAGGCGTAGGGAAGATAATGCTGGGCAAATATCTTGGGGGCGTGTTATTTGTTTTGGCCCTGCTTTGCATCACCTTGGTATACGTTGCGTTCCTGTTCCACTACTCGGCGCCCGATCCGGGAGTGACTATATCTTCATATCTTGCGTTGGTTCTTTTTATTGCCGCCGCAGTCGGGATTGGTCTCTTTACATCGACAGTTACGGAGAATCAAATAGTTGCGAGCGTATCGTGTCTTATAATCGAGCTCATTTTCGCCACTTTCGGCGGCGTGGCGCAATCGGTGAAATCGGTAACGCTCGGAAAGGTTTTGGCCTACGTGTCGTGGCGCGAGCACATGGTGAATTTTTTCGACGGCGTTATACGGAGCAGCGACTTGTTGTTCTTTGCGGGGATGATTTTTCTATGGGTGTTTTTAGCATACCAGTCGGTGGAAAGTTTAAGGTGGAGGTAAAAAGATGAGGCGCCTTTTATCTTTCGCCGGTCTTTCCGGCGTGCTGGTGGCTTTGGTAGGCATGGCCATGACGTTGTTCAGCGGCCGCATCAACGAGATAGCTATTTGGCATTTTGCGGCGGCTGGAGCACTTGTCCTTATTTACATAATCAGCAGGGCCGGAACATTTTTCAGGACCGTTCGATCCCGTCAAGCGATGTTGGGAGCGGTTGTTAGCGTATACACGCTCCTGGTTGTCGGAATCGTCGTTGTGATCAACGTGATCGGAGCGTTTGCAAACATGCAAATTGCAGACCTCACAGAAGGGGGACTTTACACACTTTCAAAACAGACGACGAAGGTATTGGACTCTTTGAAGGAAGACCTCAACCTTCATGCTTTTTTCCGTGGCGGAAGATCGGGACTGGCGGCGGTTAGCGAGGTGGACAGACTTCTGCGCACTTTCGAGGCGCATTCAAACAAGGTGCATCTGTCGGTGGTCGACCCGGAACTCGATCCGACCACAGCGGAGAAGTTCGGCATCTATCAGGATGCGACACTGGTGCTGAAATACGGGGACAAAAGTTACAAGGTCAACACCATAACCGAAGAAACTCTCACAAACACTCTCCTCAGAATGCTCGATGATCGTCCAAAGACAATTTGTTTTTCCACCGGCCATGGGGAACCGGCGATAAAGGGGAACGCCGCACGGCGGTTCGACGGCATGATCAAGTTGAGAAATGTTTTAAAAAGTAGAAATTACGACTCGATAATGGTGGATTTAAGCACGGCGATCGATGTTCCGCCGGAGTGTACGGTAGTGGCCGTAACAGGGCCGGTGACGCCCCTGGCGACCGGGGAACTGGCGTTGCTGGACAACTACCTCCTCATGGGCGGTCGAGTATTGGTGGCGCAGGATGCAAGCAGTGAATCGGGCCTCAACGGATTGTTGGAGCGTTGGGGAGTAAAGCTGAATGACGATGTAATCCTGGAAAAACTGGTCGAAGGAACCCTCTCGGGCGGAGGAGGATTCCGGCCCACCCATATGAAGCTTTCGCTGAACCTCTGGGTGACACAATATAATCGGGCGCACTCAATAGCACAGGACTTGTCGGTAGTACACCCGACCCAGTTCCAAAAGGCGCGAAGCATCGGAAAAATCCCTGCAAAAAAAGAGGGCCTGCGGGTGACGATGATTTTCCACTCGAAGAAGGAGTCATGGGGTGAAAAGCACGTCAAGAAAGCCCTCGCAGGCGGAAAAGCAATTCTCAACCCCAAAGACGGCGATATGCCCGGCCCGTTGCCACTGGCCGCCGCCGTCAGTTTTACCACACAGTCGGCCACCGAGCGACTTCATGGTTACTCGCGTCAGGCGAGGTTGGTGGTTATTGGTTCCACTTCGTGGATGCAAAATCTACTCATGGATGAAAGCAGGAACTTCAACCCCGATCTGGCACTCAATGTAATAGAATGGCTGGCGGGAATGGAGGAATTCCTGGCTATAGGTTCGAGGTCGGCGGCTGCCAGAAGCTTGTTTTTGAGATACAAACAAAAAAGGTTCCTGTTCAATTCAGTCGTGGTCTTCATGCCCGAATTCTTCCTCCTGTTTGGATTGCTGGTTTGGTGGATAAGGAGATAAAAAATGAACAGACGATGGATTGTCGTTTCGGCGCTGATATTGATCGGGGGTATATTACTCGCGCGCTATACGATTCAATGGAAACGGCAAAAGGATTCCGACGCCATAAAAAAAACTCTCCTTGCTCAAAGAAATGCCGGTACTCCCGATGAGATTGTTACACCCGATAAGATAGTCGAGATGCATATCATCAACCATTTTGGCGAGTTTCATCTCGAGAGGAACGAATTTGGAAAATGGATTATTACCAAACCGACAAGCGCCAAGGCGGACCCCCAAATCCTTGATTCTTTCCCCAAAGTGCTGGTCGGCATGAGGATAGATCCGGTGAACCGGAAGCCGAAAAATCTCGAACCGTACGGACTCGACGAGCCCGATATAAAGGTAAAATACCGAATCAGGCTAAAAAACAAGGACTTCTGGCAGCAGATATATTTCGGCCGTAGAAGTCCGGTTCAGGGCAGCTATTACGCTTTGGATCCCGACAAGGGCGACGTAATGCTGATTCCCTTCGAGTTGAAGTTTCTTTTTAACTTGAGGCTCGTTGATCTCAGGGATAAATCGATCGTTACCCTTCCACATCTGAAAATAACCCGTTTAGTGTTAAGATTTCCCGATAAAACATATGAATTTATACGAGACAGAAAAACCAATGAATGGTGGGTCGAAAAACCTGTCGCGGGTCTGGCTGATTCCGGTAAGATAGGAGCTGTTTTGTCTAAAATGAACCGCCAGGAGAAAATCGCCTTTCCAGAGATCTCCGGTGACGACAAGGAGACCGGATTCGATTCGCCGGCACTTATCCTTTCCTTATACGATCCCAATGCAGTAGAAAAGACGATCACAATAGGCGCAAAAGCGAAAAGGAAAGGGAAAGAAACATTGCGGTACGCCAAGATAGAGAATGAAGATGGAATTTTTCTCCTTGATGGAGCGTTTTGGCTGGATGAAGTTTCCAAGGCAATGAAAACCCCTTTGTGGGAAAGAGCTTATTTCCGTTTCCGCGGGAGAATGAGATCGATCCATTGTGAGAAAGACGGAGTCGGTTTTACCATGAGCCGCAGTGGAAAAAAACCCAAATGGAAAGTTGTAGGCATGGAAAACAGAACACCGGAATTTCTTAAATTTCGCAATGAATTAAAAATCATCTTTAATATGCCCCAGCAGGGATATGTGGGAGCTACGGCGACGGAAGCCGCCGACCGTTTCGGACTCGATAAGCCTAAAGCATTCATTCACATCCATTATGTTGAAAAAGTACGAGTCAAGGAACAGAAACTGTTCTTTGGAAAAACCGATCCTTCAGGTAAATACGTTTATACTTACAGCAATCTCAACCCTTATATTCGCCTGGTGGACAAAAAAGCACTGGATTTAATACCAACGAATCCCGAGAAATTTTTCCTTGATGAGACACAGGGACAATAGAAGGAGCACTCTGCGATGAAAGAGGATGATATTCTTCGGCTCGATGTAAGGTTGCAGGAAAAAAACCTCGAGACCGGGGTTTTAACGCCAAAAGAACTCGAGAAATATCTAAAAAATCTTCCGGATGTTTCTGAGAAATCGGAGAAACTCGGCGGTGAAGAGTCCTCCCCAGAGGAAGACGAACCGGGGAACGACCAGGAAATAGACACAACCGAATAAAAGTAAGCCGGCACTTTTTAAGGGATCTATCGGAACAACCGGGAAATGGAAAAAAGGGACTACTACGAAATACTGGGCGTTGCTCGGAAAGCGACCCAGGAGGAAATAAAGAAAGCATACCGCAAGCTCGCCCGGAAGTATCATCCCGACGTTAACGCAGGAGATCCCAAGGCCGAAGAGCGTTTCAAGGAAATTCAGGAAGCCTATGAAGTGCTCAAAGATGCGGAAAAACGCGGCAAATACGACCGGTTCGGCCATCAGGGCCAGGGCTTCGATTTTGGCGACGCGCATTTTTACCAGGAATATCCTTTCGGAGCCGGAGCCGGCCGTGGCGGTAAAGGGTTTAATGCAAGCGGTTTTGGAATAAATATCGACGACCTTTTTGGGGATGTTTTCGGCGCTCGTGGGGGCCGACGAAGTCCACGTCGCGGAAGAGATATCGAGACCGACCTTACAATAACTCTCGAACAGGCACTTTCAGGACTTGAAACCGGGTTAAAACTTCCGACCGAAAAAGAATGCTCCGCCTGCGGCGGGCAGGGTGAGGTTATCGGCAAAAATGTGCACAACTGTCCGACGTGCGGCGGCAGCGGCAGGTCTCGCGGCGGAAAGGGACCGCTTAATTTTACCGGCGCCTGTCCTACCTGCAAGGGAAGGGGCAAGGTGGGTTTGGATCGATGCAAAACTTGCAAGGGAACGGGTCGCATCAGGGAAACGCAGTCGATTACAGTGAAGATACCGCCGGGCGTCAGGGACGGATCGAAAATAAGGGTCGCCGGAAAGGGGCAGGCGGGGGACATCGGCGCGTCGCCGGGAGACCTTTATATAAAAGTTCAAATACGACCTCACAAGACTTTCCAGAGGGAAGGCGACAACCTTGTGTTGGAAGTGCCGATAGGTTTCATCGACGCCGTACTGGGAGCGAAAATAAAAGTCCCAACCCTCGACGGAACGCAAACAACGATGACCATACCACCGGGAACCCAAGGTGGACAGGTTTTCAGACTTCGCGGAAAAGGGATGCCACGACTGAAGGGGAAGGGTCGCGGAAATCAGATGGTAAAAGTCAAATTAACCGTGCCGAAGCGACTGGATAACGAATCGAAAGAGCTGCTCGAAAAGTTAAAAAAACGTATCGAATCGAAATCTTAACGGGTATTTAGAATCCATGACGCGGCAAATACAAAAAAATCGATTATATGCGAGGATATCTTTCCGGAGAGTTTACAGATGATGATACTTCAGATCGTTAACACATACCGGGAGGCATGAAAATGAGTAACGAAGAAGAGGAAAATCGAGGATTCAAAATAACGGACAGACGCATGGGGTCAGATGAAGAGGTACCTGAGCAAACCGAATTCGATAGCGAAAAGCAGCGGGAAGCCGAGCCTTCAGTTCCACCGCCGGCCGAGGCCGCTTCTGAAAGCGAGCCTGCGCCTCCTCAGGAACCTTTACCACCCCTGGATTTCGCCCAGTTTGTACTTTCTTTGGCGTCAAGCGCAATGATTCACCTGGGTGAAGCCGATCACCCGGCGGACGGAAAAAGGCACGAGGACCTTGCCGGAGCGCAGCAGAGCATTGATATTCTCGCGATGCTCGAGGAGAAAACCCGTGGGAACCTTTCGCGCGAGGAGGAGTCTTTGTTAAAGAGCATTCTTGCCGACCTGAGAATCCGTTTCGTACAGAAAAAACCCAAAAAATAAAAAGGTTTTAATCAGCTTTCCCAGGTCGGTGACCAAAACGGAGGTGATGAACATGAAAATCCGTACAACCGGAATAGCGCTTGCCACGTTTGCCATAGCGGTGGCCTTGTGGCTTATTTCGAGCTGGGGAGATGGGAAGGAAAGCATGGCCGAGGTTGGGCCGTCGCGAGCGCCTTCGAGCTTTGCGGAGATCGCCGAAATGCTCGAGCCGGTAGTGGTAAATATTTTTACCACCTCGACGTTGCGAGGCAGACCGGGAATCCCCGGCGATTTTTTCAGGCACTTTTCCCCCGCGCCGCAGGAGCGAAAGCAGAGGTCGCTCGGGTCGGGGTTCGTAATCGATGGCGATGGATACATTCTGACGAATAATCACATAGTTGAGAACGCGGATCGGATCAGCGTTCAGTTAGCGGACGGAAGAGAATATACCGCCGAAATTGTCGGCACTGACCCGAAAACGGATATCGCGCTTATTTTTATCAAACCCACCCAAAACCGGAAGTTCCCGGCTGCGGTGCTGGGCGATTCGGACGCTTTAAAGGTCGGAGACTGGGTGGTGGCGGTGGGCAACCCGTTCGGCCTGTCCCACACGGTGACTGCCGGGATAGTCAGTGCAAAAGGCCGGTTCATCGGCAGCACCGAATACGACAACCTCATCCAGACCGACGCGGCGATAAACCCGGGAAACTCCGGTGGGCCGCTGGTTAATATGGCAGGCGAGGTTATCGGCATCAATTCCGCCATATTCACCCGCACAGGCGGTTATATGGGCATAGGGTTCGCCATACCGATAAATCTTGCCAAGCGTGTGGCGCCTCAGCTTAGGGAAAGCGGCGAGGTCAAGCGGTCATGGCTGGGCGTCCAGATTCAGAGCGTCACGCCCGAACTGGCGGACAGCTTCGGACTGGACAAATCCAGGGGGGCGCTGGTGGTTCAGGTAGTACCGGGCAGCCCTGCGGAAAATGCGGGCATAAAGGAAGAAGACATTATCATCGAGGTGGCCGGAAAAGAAATAGCCGACCCTAACGAGTTGATGCGGCGAGTGAGCCTCTCTCCGGTAGGGTCTCGAGTGGAAATTGCAGTACTGCGAGACGGGAAAAGGAAGGAATTTACCGTCAAGCTCACTGCGCGCCCCGACGACTCGGTACTGACCGCGTCCGGCGGATATACGCCTTTAGGCGGACTCCACGATAAGAGGCTGGGCGTAAAAGTCACGAATATCCCGCCCGAGGTGGCGTCGCACCTGGGCGTGGGCGGCGGAGTGGTCGTCACCAAAATCGACCCAAGAAGCGCCGCTGCGGCGGGGGGCGTAGCTGTAGGAGACGTGATAATACGCATCAACCGGAACAATATAACAAACGTCACCGATTTTAAAAACGTCATGGCTGAATTGAAATCCGGTAGAATCATCCGCATGAAAATCAGGCGCGACGGCGCCAGAATATACCTCGCATTCCCGCTGCCGTGATCAACTTGATTCAGCAATAAGGGGTACAAACATACTGCGACTTCGATTGGCTACTCGGCTTTATGCCAAAGTTCCACAAACCGGTTGGACGCACTTTCCAGTATTTCGGCGCGCGCGTTATCTCCTTTGAGATAAAGGTCGAAGAAAGCGACCGAGTAGTCCTTGTATGCCTGTGCCTTTTTCTTGAAACTGAAGCGAAATCCCGGGTAAAGGAGGCGGGTTATGCGCCTCGTGACTATGAAATCGGCGATGGTCATGTGGTCGGTTTTCTTGAGCTTGATGACGTACTTCGGGGGAGGCGCATGGGTGTAGATCGTCCAGATCGGTTCCCACTCCACTTCCATTTTTTCGTCGTCGCCGGTGATGATCATAATCGGGATTTTGATCTCCGACGCCGCTTTTTCAAGTTGCGGGAAAAAAGTGGCCGGCCCCATTGGCAGGATCGCAACTACCCGCCTGTCGCTTAACTGAAACGGATTTTCCAACTTCCGCACGGAGTCGAGGCAACAGAAATCAACCGTATCGAGAGTGGTGTTCGCGGAATCGCATTTACCCGGGCCTGAATCCTCATCACAATGAAAAGGCATGCCCCCGATCATGAAGGAAGTGAAACCGCCGAGGGAATGGCCGGTCATACCGATCCTGTCCGGGTCGATCATGCCGTAAAGAAACGAGGCAGGGTCGCTGTTCCAGGCCAGGGCTTGGTCAATCACGGCTTTCGCTTCGACAGGCCGGTAGGAGAAGTCATATCCTATTTCCTTTAGAAAATCTCCAAAGAGGATTCCAACGGTTTTATGTAAATCTCCGAAAGATTTGCCGGCGGCCACAGCCATATCGCCGAAAGTAACATCGGGCTCGCCTTCAATATGGCACATCATCGAGTCTTTATGATCCGGGGCGATAACTACGTATCCGAAACTGGCCAGATTCTCAGTGTAATACACCGACATGCAGCCGCACTCGCCCAGACCGTGCGAAAAAACGATCAAAGGATAAGGAGCGCCCTTATTTTTCGACGGCGCATCGAATTGGGCCGAGCCGCGGATTTTGGTGTTGTACAGATAATGCGACGACCCCTCCCGAAGCTTCGGGTACCAAACCATTACCGGCATTTTCCGGCCCAGATGCTCGATATGCATTATCTTCACAATGACCGGATAAGGACCGTCCGGCGAGAACGTATCGACCGAATCCGCCTCCCGAAAAAGTACCACGAGCGATATGCACACGATTAACAAAACGACAAAAACGACGAGAAAAACTCTTCTTTTTCTATTGGGCATGACTTTTCCCCTTTCAAGCTCAGTATTACCGGCAACTCCGAAGAGACGGCATTTTACACATCAAGGCGAGGCCTTTGGATTTAATGAACATACTCCCGGCGCTTACACATTGGCGCCTTTAATATCGGACAGGAGCGATTTTGTAAACCAGCGCGCGAGGGAGACGAGGATGAGGACGAGTGGTACGCCGGAGGATTGCGGGATGACGGAGGCGTCGCAAACATACAGCCCTTCGACTTCGGTTTTAAGGGAAGTGTCGACTACCCGGCCCACTCCCGCCGTACCGCCTGGGTGACCTCCGATGTAGCGTGCCACGGTAATGCTATCCGGATCGACTCCCGCGCCGGTCATGATTTTTTGCGCTATTTCGATACCTTTTTCCATTCGCGCGAAATCGTTTTCGGACAGTGGCTTGGATATTTTCCCATCCGCTTCCACCTTTCCGCCCGCGCTGTCGCACAGCTTTACAAACATGCCAAGAGTGCCCGAATAACGCAAAAGCGATTTCATGGCCGCTAACGGATGCCTGGTCATCTGCGCAAGCACGGCGTTGCCGGCGCTGACCGTGCCGATAATATAGTCGCCGATAAACTGTTCGGTGGCGAAGGTGTAAGTTACCTCATTTCGGGTCGAGAACCCTTTTGCGGCGCCGAGCAGTATGGACATCGGGTCGGTAAAGAAATGAGTGCCGGCGTTATTTATCCCGGAGTTGAGCAGTATGACGGGTGTTCCCAATCCGCCCGCTGCGAGCACCACCTTGTCGGCGGCGACAAAGGTTTTTCCCCGAAGCGTCTTTGCCCACACGCCGCGCGCCTTGCCACCTTCGATTTCGACCTTCTCGACGTCCGCCCGCGTAAGCAGCGTAGCGCCGTTTTGCTTCGCCTCCTCGATAAAAGGCCGGGAAGTCCATTTGGCGCCATGCTTGCACCCCAACAGGCAGTCCTCGCAACCTGGAACGCACCTGGCGGGGTCAACGAATTTATCCTGCACCTTCAGATTTATTCCCATAGCCTCCGCGGCCTCGACCAGCCTTGCCGAACCCTTCCAATCCCGATAAAATTCCTTCGGGTACGGTCCTACGCGAAGCTCTTTCCTCACCGCCAACAGATCGTTGGTGAAATCTATCCCGAGGTTTTCCATGAATCCCGGCGGCGGATCGTAGGCGTTGCCGGAGTAGATCATAGTCGAGCCGCCGGTGCACACGCCTCTGCGGATGATAACACCTTCCTTCGAGCGGTGGATATCGTACAATGTGGCGTATGCGATCAAATGCCCGACCGGCCATTCCCAGTCGGAGCCTTTTTCGATAAGCGTCACTTTGACGCCCGCGCGCGCCAGGTCGCGCGCGACAGTGGCGCCCGCCGCACCCGACCCGACCACTGCGACTTCGGTCTCTATCCTGTCCGTCATGCCGTGCCAACCTCCCGATCCAGAATCAGGTCGCAAAGTTTCTTCGCGAACCCGATAATGGTTATCACCGTGGGCCGGTCGAGCGCTTCGGGAAAAACACTCGCATCGCACACGTAAAGGCCGTTGATTTCGGTTTCGAGGTCGTCGTTGACAACATCTCCGATGCGGCATGTTCCGCTGGGGTGTGCGCCCTTGACGTCTCCGACCGCGATGCTTTTCGCGGAGCAACCCAACGCACGTAAAATCTCGGTCGCCACGCCGATACCTTTGTTTAACCGGCCATGGTCTTCCTCGCCCAGAGGCTTGCTGATCGTGGCGTCGGCGTGTATCCCGCCGGCGAGATCGTCCCTGACTTTTACGAGTATTCCCACCGTCTTGTTGTAATTTATCGGTAGCGTGAGGTGGGAGGGCGATTTACGAGCCATGCTTATTGCCAGCAGCATGCGCGGCTCGACCATGGTGCCGAGCCTTATACCGTCGCTTTCGTAGAATTCCCAACTGACCACGCTGACCGGGGGGTCTTGCCACGCGCCCTCGAACGGCGCCAGACCATACACCAGTACGGTGGGGTCGACATAACAGCCGTCTCCCGCCCTGTCGATACCGGCTTTTTTAAGAATAAGCGGCGACCCCAGCCCGCCCGCCGCAAGCACCACCAACGGAGCGCGGAACGTGAGGCGTTTGTTATCCGAGCCGATAGCAACTACTCCGGCGGCTACGCCGTTTTCGACAATCACTTCTTCGCACGTTGTCTCGGTAAACAGCATGGCGCCATTATCAACCGCTTCCTTCAAGTATTCGCGCGCCGTCCACTTGGCACCGCATTTGCAACCGAGATGTGTATAAGTGCCGCAGCAACGACCATCTTGAAAACGGGTCGGATCGAGAAATTTGGGCATAAACTCCCATTGATACCCGATCTTGTTTGCGGTTTCCATGACCTTCAGCGATGTCTTTCCGATCAAGTTTTCGGGCAATACCCCGGCACGGGTTTCTTTCTCGATTTCGTCCACCCACGGGTCGAGGTTGATATTGTACCGGGATTTGAGCCATGGCGGTGGTACCGCCGCTGAAGCGCTGTACAGCACGGTCGCCCCGCCGGTAGTAATGGCGCGGAGCATAAACATGCCCTCCCTGGACCTCAATGTGCCGTATTTGTCCAGTATGCCCAGCGCGGTAAAATAACTTCCCATTTTCTGATGATCCTTGCCCTGCTCGAGCACCACGACTTTCTTGCCGGCCTTTGAAAGCTGTCTGGCAACAGTGGATCCGCCCGGGCCCGAGCCGACCACTATTGCGTCATACTCTTCCACTATCGCTTCATTCATTTTATATCCTCCATTGTCCGCATGTTGAAAAGCCTGAAAAAACGCTTCCCTGTAACCAGAGAATCCCCACCGGCAAAACCGCTCATGAAATTAAACACCTAAAGGATACCTCGAGGATGGCGGCGCTACGTTTTCCATTTTATTCAGTCTCTTTTGTTGTTTCTTGTCTTTCCAATCTACCTGCCGGGGACCGTAATAGCCGTTATGCCATTTCCCGGCGAATGACTTCCCGTCCCGAGCCATTGGCCCATACCAACAGCGCAATTCCAACCACAAAGGCTAATAGCACTACCCAGGGTATCTTCTTAAACCTACCCTTCATTTTCTTTTTCCTTTAGTTGCTTTCAGTATCAATCTTCCGTATTTGGCATCGGCTATCCGGTATTTTATACGGTGTCACCAAAAAAATCCACGAATCATAAAATATCTCGGGAAAAAACAGGAACTCCAACAATCGAGATGCAATAGTGCTTTTTTGTCTTGCAGTTTTAAATTTTCCATTCAGAAACACGGCGCGGCACGCCTCTGCTCAATTCCGGGGTCATCATACTTATTCCCTCTTTATGTATATCCACGGTATTAGTCCATCCATCAAGGTCTATGCTATAATCTGAAATAGGACGCCAATTCTCCAAATAAATAGCACGGTATCAAAGGAGGAGATGATGGGTATTGCAAGTACGATAGTGTTAATCCTTGTTGTCCTGGTTGTGGGAGTGGCTATGGGCGGATATGTTATAAGCCTTTACAACAGCCTGATACAGGTAAAAAACAATATAGAAAAGGCATGGAACAACATCGACGTGCTCCTTCAACAAAGGCATGACGAGTTACCAAAATTGATCGACGCCGTTAGAGGGTACATGGAGCATGAAAAATCGGTATTGGAAAAAATTACAAAACTCAGGGTGGGTTACGACGAAGCCGCTTCCATTGAAGAAAAAACGAAAATAGAAAACCAGCTCAACCGCGAGGTGGCCCGCATGAGACATGTGTGGGAAAGCTACCCAGATTTGAAATCCAGCCAGAACTTCATACAACTTATGGGGCGTATCTCAGCCCTCGAATCGTCGATAGCCGACCGGCGGGAGTTCTTCAACGACTCCGTGAACATATACAACATCCAGATAGAGCGGTTTCCCGAAATGTTTCTGGCACGAATGATGAGTTATCAGAAGCATCCTTTCCTAGAGGTGCCCGTCGAAACCCGGCAGGATGTTAAAATAAAAATTTGATGATGGAGAACGAGCCACCCGCTTGTGGGCGGTTTTTCCCGGAAGATATCATTATAACCTGATAACCATACAGGGAAATCACGCCCGTACGGGCTTTTGGAGGGTCGTCGCGGTGGCTTTGGATAATGATAAAGAAAAAACAAGGTCAACAAATTTTGTTGTAAATATCATAAAAAAAATTCTGATGATGATTGCCGGCTTTGCATTGATCGGCGTATTCGGGTTTCTTATTAATTTTACAATACCGGTTTTCATCGCACTGTCATTCATCCTTGCTCCTCTGGTACTGTTCGTCGAGAAGCCTTTACTGGAACGTTTAAAAAATTGTTTGAGGTCCGTTTTGATCGTGCCCTTTTTAGTAGCCGGCATATTGGCTCCGCTTAGGGCGATATTCGTAGCATTACACATTTTTTTTGAAATGCCGGTGGACGTAATAGTCGAGGATTTTTATCCGGCATTACTGCCCTGGTTGAATACGGGCCTGGGGGCCGTCGGGACTGTCTTCGGTATAGTAGGTGGATTTATCGCGGTATTCCTGCCCTTACGCCAGCTCCGACAGGTTGTGAACCTTCCCACCAGCAAAGCACGGTCCGCGGCACTGGGCCTTGCTGAGTTTGAAGGTGTTGCAAGGCGAGTGGAAGGAGAAAAAAGGACGGCTGAAAACGACGGCCCCGATTCAGGTCGGTGGGTGGGAATGCCGGAAGATCGAATACTTTTCTGGGGAACGAAGTGGGTAAGAGAAGAGGGTGAGGAGGGCCACACAATATCATCCATTCAGGAATGGTCCCGCTTCTGGCTGGAAGACGATACCGGCCGCATACTGGTGGACCCGCAAGGGGTGGAGTTCGAAGACGCGTTGGGAACAATATTCTTCGAAAGTGTAAGAAAAATATTACTTACGAAAAAGAGAAACTCATATTCAGATAATATCGGCCATAACGGCGTTACGCGCCTGCTTATACCGGGAGACCCCGTGTATCTCATCGGGTCGGTGGAAATAAACGAAGATGCCCCACCGGAAGCCTCCGATTCGGAAAGACTCATTATCAGGCCGTCCAGCGAACTAAAACAAACCGCTATATGGCGAAGGTGGTTATTGGGAGATGCTGAAAAGTCGCCCGGCACGGACGTTTCCGACATCTTTTTCCTCGCCGACGGCAACGAAAACGAAGCATATGAGGCACTGAAAAAGGGCATAAAGAGTGTGGCCGTATTAGCGACAGTGTGGGCCGCGAGTTCATTGTGGCTGTTTCTTTATTCTGCACCGTGGTGATTGATTATTATCTGCAGGGAGTGGTTCTTTCAACTTAAAAATGCACGACCAAGCTCCGATATTAAAGTCAGTACAATTCCAGGTGTGCCCGGAACTCTAAGCGCTTTTCAGCCGATTCATAGTTTCCATAAACCACATAATAATGCTTTGGTCGTCTTTTATTACCAATGTGTCGTCTCTTATCGCGGCGGTAAAATCCGCCGGCCCGCCGCTGAACATTATTTTATAGCCGGCGTCGGCATTGCTCCAGATTAACGAAAAATCAGGGTTTGGGTGATCGCCCTTTTCCGACAAGACTTTCCCATTGATAAAAGTATAATATCGGGCATATTTCGCGTCCCGGGTTTTTATTAGCATGGTGAAGTTTTTTTCCTTTAGACGGTTCTTGAATGACGAGCTCCTCCAGGAGGAAAATCTCAGAATGAGATAAAACCCGTAAAGCAACAATGAAAATTTCATTTATTTCTCCCGAGCCGTTTATGCTGTTTTCAAAACCCCCAAATCATTCTGAAGGTTTATAATCGGGGCCGGCAACGCGGTGCTGTACGAATTTTGAAAGTAGTCGCCCGGCGCCTAACCCCACTCTGGGTAAAAGTGCGTTCTTGTCGTGGCCCTTGATTTCCAGGTACCGGTTGACCACATGATCCACGACGTTATCGGCAGGGGGTTTATAATCTTTCCGCTCCCGTAGCGAAATGGCCTCATTATCGCACTTGTCGACACAGACACCGCAACCGATGCAGCGCGCGTAATCGATAGTCGCCGTTTCGCCTTCCAGATTGATCGCTTTAACCTGGCACCATTCGACGCATGTCCCGCATCCGGTGCATTTTTCAGCATCTACGACCGATTCGAAATGGCTCTGTGTGATGATGGCAGGCATGTTATGCTGATTTATTGTGCGCAACCCGGCACAGCAGCAGCCGCAGCAGGAGCATACCTGGAGGGGGTCCTGCATGTTGTCCACCATGTTGACCAGTCCCGCTTCGGCCGCGCGCATTTTTGCGTCGAGAAACTCTTCCCTGGATACCCTGCGTCCCAATCCTTTTTCAACGACCAAATCCGCCACCCAGCCCATGGCCGAACATACGTCCTTGGGTTTGCCACAACCTTTGCCTATCAGCTCAGCCGTGTGGCGACAGGGACACATCAAAAGGCAAAAGCTATTGTTGCGATCAACCATTTCGGAGTAGCGGTCGGTGGGAAACGCTATTACATTTAGCCCGGCCACACTCTCCAGGGACTGCTCGATAGGGACGATACGCATAACCTGAAGGTCTCTGTTTTCCAGCCTGGGGCTCAGCCAGTCGCCGATCTCAGTATAAAAATCTTCAAAAAGCCGCGCGAATTCCTTGTAATATTCGTCGGCCCCGCCCTTGCTGCGCATTATCTGTATCTCAAAAACCCCGGGTATAAGCAACATGAAACCATATTCGGTGCCTTTTTTACCCGACATGCTCGCGATCAAAAGGCGATCGGCGAGCGATTTCAAGATCGGTTCCACTTCGCCGACAGGGCGTCTTGCCTTTTTAGCAACAGCCTTGGCGGTTCGGGGTCTAAGCCCAAGTTTCGTCACAATGTCCGCCTCCTCCTCGGTATAAGCGAAAGCGACCAGTTTTAAGAGAGAGTCGGGCATTCCGATATCTTCCTTAATATCCTGGAACATGAATTTTTTGGCCAAGGCCCGATGGGACGGTGTAATTTGCATATCGTCCTCCTTGTTAATTTACTAGAGAGAACTTGTTACTCGCCGGAAACCGGATGTTTCACACTTTTTCCAGTTTAACTTGAATTCCATCAAGCATGACCATTCCGGCGAAAGTTTCCAGCTTTTCCCAATTGTCGTCCGTGATTAAATTCACGTTTACGCCCCGTTTTTCAACGGCCATTTCGGGAACGTCTTTAATTGTCCGGCCCCAACCGTGCGGAATCCACACCACGCCTCTCATTAAATCCGGCGTAGTCATTACGGGGATGTCTATTGAGCCGATTTTTGTCGATACCCGAATTATCTGCTCATCCTCTACACCCAAATCCACGGCGTCCTCCGTGTTTATGTGGCAATAATTATTATCTTCGCTTTCGTTGATCCAGCTATTGATCGCGGTGATATGCCTGCCGCTGATCAGTGAAATCGGGTAATTTGCATCATGTGTCGTTTCATGGCTTCTCAGTTTATCGAATTCCTTCAAATAATCGTCCGGCACCAGCCGAATCAACTTGTCCGGGTGCTTGATTCTATCGGGCAATAGGAAGTTGTACTTTA